>PWXP01000347.1 GCA_003561895.1 Planctomycetaceae bacterium
GGCTTCCTCGACAAGGCAACCGCGTCGTTCGCCTTCCTCGACCGTCAAACCACCGTCGAGGGGGTCTTTTGGCCGGTCGGGAACGAGGGTTGGTATGCGTTCGGAGATGAGAAGGCGCCGTACGATCAACAGCCTGTCGAGGCGGTCACCATGGCCGATGCCGCGCTGGCCGCGTTCGACCTGCTCGGCGACGAAAAGTACCTGGCGGCCTTCCACCGCGCCCGCGGTTGGTTCCACGGCAGGAACAGCCTGGGACAGCCGCTTGCCGATGGGCCGCGGGGCGCCTGTTGTGACGGCGTTCAGGCGTCCGGCGTGAATCGGAACCAGGGGGCGGAATCGACGCTGGCCTACTTATGGACGGAATTGCGGAATCTTGAGGTCCGGCAGTCGCACGATACCCGTCGCGAAAGTGCGGCGGTCGACGCGTAACCGTTTACAGTTACCACAAACGAAGCGATCATGGGTCGGAAATGAGCCGCAGGGCGCTAGCCCCGGTTCGCTTGGCTTGAAACAAGAACCGGACGCTAGCGCGTTGCGGCTAATTTCCCGCCGCGGCCGAGGGACGATTTCCGACCTGTGAACCGTTACCTACAAACGAAGCGATCATGCAGCACGCAACGAAGCCCCCCAACCTGTACCCCGAATTGTTCCACCGCCATGCGGCCAACCCGATCCTCACGGCACGCGACTGGCCCTACCCGGCCCACACGGTGTTCAACGCCGGCGCATGTCAAGTCGGCGATGAAACGGTTCTGCTGGTGCGCGTCGAGGACCGGCGCGGGCATTCGCACTTGACGGTGGCGCGGAGTCGCGACGGCGTGTCGAATTGGCGGATCGACGCGGTGCCCAGTTTCGCGGCTGAACCCGCACGTTACCCAGAGGAAGCGTGGGGGGTCGAAGACGCCCGGCTCACCTGGGTCGACGATCGCAACCAGTGGATCCTCGCCTACACGGCCTACTCGCGCAGCGGACCGCTGGTGTCGTTGGCCGCGACGGCCGACTTCACTTCATTTTCCCGGCTCGGGCCGGTCATGCCGCCCGAAGACAAGGATGCAGCCGTCTTCCCCCGCCGGTTCGGAAATCGATATGCGATGCTCCACCGGCCGGTATCGACGGGCAGCTTCGGCGCGCACATCTGGCTGTCGTTCTCACCCGACCTGAGGCATTGGGGCGACCACCGTGTCCTCATTCGCGCGCGGCGCGGCGCGTGGTGGGACGCCAACAAGATCGGGCTGGGCCCGCCTCCTTTGGAAACGGCTGAGGGGTGGTTGATCCTCTATCACGGGGTGCGAGCGACGGCCGGCGGGTGTCTGTATCGTCTCGGCCTCGCCTTGCTCGACCTGGAGGACCCTTGCCGCGTACTGCGACGATCCGACCAGTGGGTGTTTGCACCCGAAACCGCCTACGAGCATCAGGGCGACGTGGGCGCCGTCGTGTTCCCCTGCGGCTGGATTCTGGACGAGCCCAACGGTACAATCCGGCTCTATTACGGCGGCGCCGACACGTGCCTGGCCTTGGCTACCGCCGAACTGTCCGACGTGCTCGGCCACTTGCGTACGTGCCCTGCGCCGCGAACCCGGAAGAGGTAGCGTAACCGTTCACGGGGGACTGTCCCCTTCGGCCGATCCAAGGTAACGGACAACAACCATGAAATCAACCACCCGCAAAGACGGCGAAGGGGCGTTGAAGGTCCGGCGTCTGCCGGTCACCTTCACCAGTGATATTCGCCGCGTGATTACCCGGTTCTTCGATCCCGGCGGCGAGCCGCGGATCCGCACCGTCGTCGAGCGCGTCGGCGGGCTGAGCGACGAGCAGGTCGACCGGCTGCTGGACGAGGTGTCCCGGAAGTTTCGTGCCCGCCACGGCAACATCGCCACGGTATTCGATGAGAATTACCGCAGGGCCATGGCGATGATCGGCGCGTCGGACGACTTTTCGCACCATCGCCGCCTGCTGATCGGGTCCTATTTGACCGCCGAGTACTCGATCGAGTCGGCGGCGCTGTTCAACCCGTCGATCGTCCCGCATCCGAACCAGGGCAACCTTCCCGCCGGCGACGTGCGGTTTATCATGAGTCTCCGAGCGACGGGCGAGGGGCACGTATCGTCGATCGTCTTTCGTACCGGTGTCATCCATTCCGAAGACCGGATTCAGATCGACCCGGGCGGACGCTTCGCGAGGCCCGTCCGCGTCGTTCCCGACAGGCAATACGACAAGCGCCTGTTTCGGCGCAAGCTCAAGGAAATCGGCGTTCATGACGGGCCCGTGGATCTCGTGCTGGACCGGCTTGCCGCCTCTTTTACCGCGGCCGAACTCGAACATGCCATCGCCGAGACAAGGGATGCGGCAACGGAACCGCTCGAACATGAAGCATCGCTCGACGACGTCCGTTGGCTGGCCCACTCCAACTACCATTTGGAGCTTCCGCGGGACGCGGAGGCGTCGGAGGTGGTTATTTTCCCCCAGTCCAGCAATGAAAGCCGCGGCATCGAGGACCTGCGCATGGTCCGGTTCGTCGGCGACGACGGCACGGTTGCCTACTACGGCACTTGCACGGCCTTCGACGGCTACCACGTACTGCCGCAACTGATCGAGACGCGCGACTTTCTCACGGTCGGCGTGCATACGATCAACGGCGCCTGCGCGAAGAACAAGGGCATGGCGCTTTTCCCGCGGCGGATCGGTGGGCACTACGTGATGTGCTCCCGAGTGGACGGCGAGAATCTTTACATCATGTATTCCGACATCGTTCACTTCTGGGAAACGGCCGAGCTGCTGCAAACGCCCCGCTATCCCTGGGAGTTTGTTCAAATTGGCAACTGCGGCTCCCCCTTGGAAACGCCGGAAGGGTGGCTGCTGCTGACCCACGGCGTGGGACCCATGCGCACCTACTGCATTGGCGCCATGCTGCTGGACCTTGACGACCCGCTGAAGGTAATCGGGTATCTCGACGAGCCGCTCATCGCGCCCACCGAAAAGGAGCGCGACGGCTACGTGCCGAACGTCGCATACTCGTGTGGAGCGATGATCCACAACGGGCGCCTCTACCTGCCGTTCGCCACGTCCGACATGGTGACGCGCATTGCGATGGTCTCGCTCGATTCCCTGTTGGGAAAATTAAAGGACAGGCGCATATATTGACGAATCTGGGAGGGTTTGGTAAGATTGCGTCCATGCCTCGAACTGCCAGAGCCGCGCCGGGGGGGATGGTGCTGAACGCCGTGCGTGCGAAGATGGTTGCTCGGCCGGAGCAGTACATTTCGGCGCAGATGCACATCGCTCCGAGCCGGCCGGCGCGCCCTCGAAGAAGGCCGTGCAGGCCGCCTCGGCCGACCGCCTGCCGGGCGGCTGGGCCGAAGGCGCCGAAGGCCGGGCTTGCGCGACTTCGGCCCACGCTACACGAATAATCCGCCTTAGCTTCGGCCGACGATTTCGTAGCAGCGGCCTTCCCGTCCCGACTCGAAGTGCTGGCGAGCCTGTTCGGCCAGCCGGCGGCCGCACAGAGTCGGATACTCGCCGGTAATGCACGCTCGGCAGAGCGATTCGGCCGGGAGGCCGATCGCCCGGGCAACCGACTCGACCGGCAGGTAGCGGAGCGAGTCGGCGCCGAAGGCCGCGGCCATTTTGGCTTCAGCCTCCGGGGTAAGTCCGCCGTCCTGGAGGAAGGGGGGCGCGAAAAGCTCGCCGATGGTCGACATGTCGATGCCGTAGAAGCAGGGCGAGATGATGGGGGGACAGGCCACGCGGACGTGGATTTCACGGGGCTGGCCAAGCCGCCGCACCCGTTCCAGCAGGGCCCGCAGCGTGGTGCCCCGCACGATGGAGTCTTCGACCAGGAAGACCCGTTTTCCCTCGAGCACCTCGCGCAGCGGCGTGTACTTGGTGGTGGCTTTGTGGGTGCGGCTCCGCGCGCCCTCGATGAACGTGCGACCGGAGTACCGGTTGCGGATCAGACCCTCGACGTTGGGAATCTTCAACGCGTAGGCCATGGCGTCGGCGGCGGCCTTGCTGGTATCGGGTACCGGCACGACCACGCTGTGTTCGTCGATGGGCGCCGTTTCCAGCCGGGCCAATTCCTCGCCCAGCGCCTTGCGCGCGAGGTACACGTTGCGGCCGTCGAGCGTACTGGCCACGTTCGAGAAGTACACCCACTCGAAGAAGCAGTGGGCAATCCTCAAACTGGGGGCGAACTGTTCAAACTGCAACTGCCCGTCGGTGACCACGGCTGCCTGGCCGGGCGGCATCGACCGAATGCTCTCGGGCGAAAAGCCGATGTTCAACAGCGCCACGCTCTCGCTGGCCGCGGCAAACATCGGCCCCTCGACGGCGTAGCTCAGCGGCTTGATGCCCAGGGGATCGCGGGCCACCATCATGTTGCCCAGGGCGTCGAGCATGGCGATGCTGTACGCACCGTCGATGGTGTTGGCCAAGTGGCGGCACACGTCGCTCAGCAGCGGATGCCGGCTGGCGGCCAGCGTCCGGCTGATCTGGTGCATGAGGATTTCGGTGTCGGTTTCGCGGGCGAGGTGGTTGTCTTCGTTGTCGAGCAGCTCGTCGCGCAGCTTCCCGTAGTTGGCAAGTTGGCCGTTGAACGCGAAGCTGAACCACTTGTGCTTCTTCAGGTGATGCCGCTCGAACGGCTGCGCGTAGCTCCGGTCGTCGTGGCCGCAGGTGGCGTATCGCACGTGGCCAATCGCGGCCCGGCCGGCGTACGCCTGCATAAGCCGTTCGGCGGCGTCGCGGCGCCCCAAGTGGAACACCTCGCTGACGGTGCCCACATTCTTGTGGGTGTCGATGAGCTGCCGGCGGCTGGGGCTGTAGGTGGTCATTCCGGCGGCAAGCTGGCCGCGGTTCTGCACGTCGAGGAGCATGCGCGGCATAAGTCGCGAGGTTTCCTCGGGGTCGTTGTTCGGGCAGAGCGGACTCAACCCGTGTCCCGGAAGATGGTAGATGGCGGCGACGCCGCACTCGTCGTGGATTTCGCTCATAGGGGTATTGTAAAGGGCGGGCGGAAATGCTACAAGCACACGGCAGTGGGGCATTTCCGTTTTGTTGGAATGGACGCTTTAGCGTGCCGCAGATGCACGCTAAAGCGTGAACTCCAGCACTTGAACTCGCAATCCCCCCAATGGTATATGTCCCGTGAAATACGAAGTCGAGCAGAAGTTCCCGGTTGGGGGGTTCCGTTCCGTTCGGGCGGGCCTGGAGAGGCTGCGCGCCCGATTCGCCCCGGCACACGAGGAAACCGACGTGTACTTCAACCACCCCTCGCGCAACTTCCGCCAGACCGACGAAGCGTTGCGCATACGTCGGCGGGACTCGTCGAACCGGGTTACGTACAAGGGGCCGAAGGTCGATGCCACGACGAAAACTCGGCGCGAGTTGGAACTCGCGCTGCCCGAGGGTGAAGAAACCGCGATTCGGTGGATCGAGTTGCTCGAAGCGCTTGGATTCCGTCAGGTCGGCCGCGTGCCCAAGCGCCGGCGGAGGTTCCATGTCGACTGGCAAGGCTGGGATGTCGAGGGAACCTTGGACGAAATTGATGGTCTAGGGAGCTTCGTGGAACTGGAGTTGGTAGTCGAGGACGATGCCGTGGACCGGGCCCGGCAGGCAATAGCCGCCTTGGCCGAGCATTTGGGCCTTTCCCGGAGCGAGCGGCGGGGCTACTTGCAGTTGCTATTGCAGAAAAGGTGTCGGGAACCGTAACCGCTCACGGGGGGGACTGTCGCAATTTTCGCGGCGGGTAAGTGTTCACGGGGCGGCGGGGGCAGTACAGCTTTTCTCGCCCGAGGGAATGGAGTTCCTCCCGGGTCGCAAGTCGGCCGCGCCTCTGCTATATTGGGCTCACGCACCGTCCGAATTCAAAGGGCCACATGACACCTCCCTCCCCACCCGGTTGGCCTGCCGACCCCGACGTCGAAGCGCACGAGCCGCGCAACCTCGCCATCCTGGCGGCGCACCAGATCGTTTTCCGAATTGGATGGATTTTCAAAACGGAAAGTGTCATTATCCCGGCGTTTCTCGACCTGGTGGCCGGCCCCAGTTCGGGCATGCTGCGCGGCCTGCTTCCGGTGATCAGCCGATTTGGGCAGAGCCTGCCCCCGGCGCTGGCCGCCGGCTGGATGCGCAGCCGGCAACTGAAAAAGCGTGCCCTGGCCGGGCTGGCGATGGGCGCCAGCCTCCCGTTTGCCGCCCTGGCCGTCGCCTGTTTCACGGTGGGGGTCTGCCGGTGGTCGGGGATCGTGTGGTACTTCCTGGGCTTGTACGCGCTGTTCTTCGTGCTCAACGGCTTGTACCATCTGGCGTTCGGGACCGTCCAAGGCAAGCTCATTCGCCCCTGGCGGCGCGGCCGGCTACTGGTGATCTCCACCTTCTACGGCTCCCTGCCGGCCATGCTCATGGCATGGTGGCTGCTGCCCGGCTGGCTCCGGGCGCCGGAGGCCGGTTTCGCGTGGATCTTCACGTTTGCGGCAACCTGTTTCTTGCTGTCCGGGCTGATCGTCCTGCTGCTGTTCGAGTCGCGCGATAAGATCAGCGGACCTCTGCCGTACGCCGCGCGCACGAACATGGCCGAGATGGCCGACGTACTGCGCCGCGATCGCAACCTCCGCCGCCTCACGGTGGTGGCCATGCTCTTCGGCAGCGGCCTGATCGTCATTCCGCACTACCAGGCGCTGGCGCTGGGGCCCATGCAGCTTCCCATGCAGGTGCTCATGCTGTTCGCCATCACGCAAAACGCGTCGGTGGGAGTCTTCAGCCTTTTTCTGGGCCCGCTGGCAGACCACTGGGGGAATCGGGCGGCGTTGGGGCTGGTCGTGCTCGGCTCGGCGGTGCCCCCGGCGCTGGCCGTCGCCCTCTCGCAATTGCCCGTAGGGCTGGGCGAGGGCATGTATTGGCTGGTCTACATCCCCTTGGGCGTCACGCCGCTCGTATTGCGCATCCTGGTCAATTACACGTTGGAAATCTGCATTCCGGAACAGCATCCCCGTTACCTGGCCACGGTGAACCTGTGCCTGGCGGTGCCCTTCGTGTTCGCGCCGCTGGTCGGTTTGCTGATCGACCTGGAGCCGGTCGGCTTCGACGTGGTATTCTCCGCCACGGCCGTCCTGATAACCCTGGGCGCTTTGATGACGTTGACGCTGGAGGAGCCCCGGAGCCGATGGATCGACGGTCAACTGGAAGCCTTGGGGACCGGCGGCGAGGAGTGACGCACCGCACCCCGCCCGCGCCGAACGCGCGGCTCCGCTCCCGTTGCCCTGAAAACGTCCTGAATATAATAGCGCCCGTTGGCCGAACCATGGACCAGTCTCCGGCCGTCAGTTTACGAGACGGACAGGAATGACCATCGTACGGGCAATTTCCAGTTGACCACTTGCCTAAGAGAGAATGCCATGACAGCAGAAGAACGGTTAGGGGAACAACTCGTACGGCTTGGGTTGGAAATGCCGCCTCCCGCAGAGCCCAAGGGCATGTACCGGCCCGCGCTGCGGGTGGGGGATTTCTTATATACCGCCGGCCACCTGCCCGTCCGTGCCGACGGCTCCCTGATTACCGGACGGCTGGGTGCCGAGTTGGACGTGGAGGCGGGTTACGGGGCGGCGCAACTGGTGGCCTTGGGCATCTTCGCCACCGTGCGGCGCGAACTCGGTACGCTCCACCGCGTGCGGCAGGTGGTCAAGGTGTTGGGAGCCGTCAATTCAACTCCCCAGTTCGCCCAGCAGCCGGCGGTGATCGACGGGTGCAGTGAGTTGTTCGTTGCGGTGTTTGGCGCGGAGGAGGGGCGGGGCGTGCGCACCGCCCTGGGGGCGGCCAGCCTGCCGTTAGGCGTTCCCGTCGAGATCGAGGCCGTCTTCCAGGTGGGCTAGGCCGGGGCGAAGGGTCGTGCCGCACCCATCGGCAGGCGGGTAGCAAGCCCGACCGCGGTCGAACCATACCCCGTCGGCGGCGTCCTCGGCCAGCAACAGGGCGCCGTCGAGGTCGGCGTAGTCGAGAAGTGGGAGCAATTGGGCCGCCGCGGAAATGCCCACGCTCGACTCGGTAAAGCAGCCGACCATCACGCGCAGGCCCAATTGCCGGGCGCGGCCGATCATTCGGCGCGCGGGGGTCAGGCCGCCGCACTTCAGAAGCTTGATGTTGATGCCCTGAAACAGCAGCGCGCAGCGTTCCACGTCGCCCTCGAACCGGCAGCTTTCATCGGCGATAATCGGCAGCGGCGATACGGCCCGCAGCCATGCCATCCCGCGCCGATCGTCGGGCGGCAGGGGCTGTTCCACTAGTTCCACACCATAGGGTTCCAGGGCCGAAACGTTCTCGACGGCCTGCTCGGCGGTCCACGCACAGTTGGCGTCGACGCGAAAGACAGCGTCCGTGTGCTCCCGCAACGCCCGAATAATTGCCAAATCGTGGTCCGTGCCAAGCTTGATTTTATAGACGGGCCAGCCGGGGAATTCTTGAAGTTTTTGCACCATCACGTCGACCGCGTCGATGCCGATGGTGTAATCGGTTGGGCAGGCGTCGGCGGGGTTGAGGCCCCAGAGTTTCCACACCGGTGCCTGCTGCATCTTCCCCCAAAGGTCGTACGCCGCGCAGTCGAGAGCGCACTGGGCCGCTGGGGAATCGGACAAAATGGCTCGCATCGACTCTCCAAACTCGCCAGGTTCGCGAAGGCGGTAGCGCCGGATTTCCACCCCCGCACGCCGCAGCGCCGCAACGGTCGCGTCGATGGTGGCTCCATAAAAGGGCACGTCGGTTGCCTCTCCGTAGCCGGAAACCCCGTCCTGCTCCAATTCGACGATGAGCGTGGCTTGTATTGTGGTCGTGCCACGGGCTATACTAAAAGGATACCGCGTTGGCAGACGATAGCGATGTAAGCGTATTCTCACAGAAGCTACCCCGATGGATGCCTGGGGCCTTGGTGGGAGATGTGAATGCTAGTATACTGATTGTTTTCGTGTTGCGAAACACGGTCCATGTTCAACCCACGCACTTGAGCGAATATTTGGAGGACTATTATGCCGAACCTTGCCGCCACCCTAAAGGAAGAAATCCGCCGCTTGGCGAGAAAGGAAGTCAAGGCCCAGACCGACTCGACCCGGCAGGCTGTGTCGAATTATCGGCGGGAGATTGCCCAGTTGAAGCGGCAGTTGCGGGACCAGGACAAGAAGATTGCATCGTTGGAGACGCAGGACCGCAAACGCGAAGGCCGGCCGGAAGCCGCGGCGGAAGGCGATGAAGGCGAAGCCATGCGTTTTTCCCCGCAATGGGTCAAGTCGCATCGAAAGCGTCTGGACCTATCGGCGGCCGACTACGCCAAGCTGGTCGGTGTTTCCTCGCTGAGCATCTACAACTGGGAAAAAGGCAGAAACCGCCCGCGCCAAAGCCAGTTGGCCGCTCTGGCCGCCGTGCGGGGCATCGGCAAGCGTGAAGCCCGCGCAAAGCTCGAAGCGATGGAGCAGCCGTCGGAATAACCGTTCCGCTGCGCGTCGTAGGATGGACGTTCCCGTCCGTCGGCATGGACATTGCCGTCCGTCCCCGGCTGACGGGCAGGCATGCCCATCCTACGCAGACGTGGACGGCGCGCGGTAGGCAGCGCGTTTTACGCCAACTCCGCCGCGGCCAGGCGGCGCATGCCCTCCTCGGTCGAGATGCGCGGGACGTAGCCGAAATCGTTTCGCGCGGCCGAAATATCGAAGTAGTGCGACGTGGCGAGTTGGGCGGCCAGGAACCGGGTCATTGGCGGATCGGAGCGGAGCCGAAGCGCCGCCCAGACGTGTTCGAGCAGCCAGCCGATCCGCCACGCCGCCTGCCGCGAAATCGCCTTGGTCACCGGCGGCAGGCCGGCCAGGGCCAGCAGTTCGTCAATCCATTGCCAACAGCCGACCGGCTCGCCCTGGCTGATGAAATACGCGCGCCCCGCCGCCGGTGCGCCCGGCTTCAGAGCGCCGGCGGCCAGGAGGTGGGCTTCGGCGGCGTTCTCGGCGTACACCATGTCGATCAGGTTCGTGCCGTCCCCCACGCGGCGCAGCCGTCCCTGGCGGGCTCGGTCGAGAAGCCGTGGAATGAGGTGGCGGTCGCGCGGGCCCCAGATCAGGTGCGGCCGCAGCGCACAGGTCAGCAGGCCGCCCTTGCCGTTGGCTTCAAGCACCGACTGCTCGGCCAGGGCCTTGCTGTGCGGATAGTGCGCCAGCCAACGGGCCGGATACGGAGCCGATTCGTCCACGCCGCACTGATCGCCGCCGTCGAAGGTCACGCTGGGGCTGCTCGTGTAGACCAACCGCGGCACCCGAGCCTCGAAGCAGCCGCGCAGAATGTTTCGGGTACCCAGCGTGTTCGTCGCGAAGTAATGCCGCCAAGGGCCCCCCAGGCCGGCCACGGCAGCCACGTGGAACACCAGGTCGACGCCGTCGCAAGCGCGGACGACCGCGCCGCAGTCGCGCAGATCGCCCTCCACCGTTTCCACGCCGAGCCGTTCGAGTTCCTCGTACCGCTTGCGGGAGAAGGCGCGCACCCGATCGCCGCGGGCCCGCAGTTGTTCAGCGATATAGCGGCCGAGGAACCCGCCCGCTCCGGTTACCAGTGCTTTCACGTTGAGCCCCAGCAGGTGACCGCTAGTCCTGCTCCTCGTACAATTCAGGCATGTCGCGTTTCATTTTCTCAAGACTGCTGAGCGGCCGATCAGGGTCGTCCCTGCCGAGGGCCTGTTCGACCGGCTTTTCGGTCACTTCGAGGTGGTACACTTCGCCCTCGTCGTCCGCATCGTCGTCCTGCTCATCGGCCAATTCGTCTGATTCGTCTGATTCGGCCGATTGGTCCGATTCGTCCGATCGATCAGATTCGGCCGGCTCCGGCGCCTCGGTGGTGTGCCTTCGGCCGGGCACAAACTCGTCAGGCTCCAGCGCGAATTCGCCCAACTCGAGTTCTTCAACCGGTTCGTCAACTGTCCTGCTTTCAGCGGCCTTCTCGACTTCGGCGGGGCCGCTGAAGGGATTCACAAACAAAAGGATTCCGCCGATCAGCGCGGCACCGCCCAAAGCGCCCGCCGAAACGATCATCCGTCTTTTTCGCTGCTTCTGACGGCGCTCGGCAACCTCGGCAGGCGAAAGCACACCAGACTTATCGGCAACCGACTTGCCCCGCTGGGTCTCGGGTTCCCGAAAAACGAAGGGCGACTGTGCCGGTGCGGGCTGCGCAGCGGAAGGGCGTGCCGCCGCCTTGGCCACCGGGACCGGCGCCGCCGACGGCTCGGGCGGCTGGGGCGCTTTCCTGGCCTTGCGGAGCGAGCCGCTCGCGGCCGGGCTGGCAGGCGACGACGGCGGCTTCTCGCCGGCACGCCTCTCGTCCTGCACGAGCGGCTGGGCCATCAACACCTCGGCGCTTGGTTCCTTCAGCAGCCCCCTAACTCGGGCGGCATGAACCCACCTTCCATGTCGGCCTTGGCGCACCTCGTCGTTGGGCCGCAGTCGGCCGTCGGCCGCCAGAGCCCTCAACTGCTGCGACGACAAAGGCCCCAGTTCCGCCCCGGCAATCCTGCAATACCACTCGGCTGCCATGGCAATTCCCCTACAAGATACGGCTTTTGCCTTTCACCTCGCCGAAGGCGTCCTGTTTCCGGGGGCGGCGAAAAGCGTCTTGGTCACGGGTCGCACGGACCCGCATGTGAAACCATCCCCTCGATATCCACGAGGTATCCATCTCATGTGTTAGTTTAGCGAAGATCGGTCCGGGAATCCAGGAGGATCCGCCTTCGCATGGTTCTTCTTCCGGCTAAAGCCGGTACTTCAGCGGCGCATCACCGTTTGTCAGCCGCCCAACGTGCAAGTTTTTCCCGGAAAATTTTCGAGTTATGTCGGATGTCGACAGGAAATGCCGGATGGATCAAAAAGTCCGAAATATCCTCGGTCAGGGGGGTTGCCAGGGCCCGGTCGCGCAGCCCGCCCAAAAGCGATGCCTCCTCTTCGGCGCCCGGCGGGGCGCGCCCTTCGTGCAATTCCACCACGATCACCGGCCGTTGCTGTCCCGGCAGACCCACCCCGACCAACGCGCTGCGGAAGACGTCCGGATGCTCGTTGAAGATCGCCTCGCAGCAAACCGGGTACATCGGCCCCTGCTCGGTCAGCACCCGGTGGGCCACGCGGCCGCAGAACCAGAATCGCTCTTGTTCGTCCAGGTAGCCCGTGTCGCCCATCCGGTGCCAAACCGACTCGCCATCGGCAATCTTCGCCGGCGCATTCGCCTCGACTCGGGTGACGTATTCCCGGGTAACCTGTGGGCCGCGCACGACCAGTTCGCCGATCTCGCCGGTGGGAAGCTCCTCGGCGTCGGCCAGCGATGCGATGGGGCCGTCGACAATTCGGATGACCTTCCACTCGATGCCCGAAAACCGGGTGCCCACGCACACGCCCGCTCCCTGCCGCGTCCGGTTTGCCGTGCCCACCGGCGCCGTTTGCTCCGATTCGTCGGACGATTCCAACAGGAGCTGCGCCCCGGAACCGCCCAGCACTTCCGTGGCCGAGATCGAAGCCACCGGCAGCGCCTCGGTAGCCCCGTACGGCGTGTGCAGCTCGCCCTCCGGCGCAATACACCGGCGCATCCGGTCCAGCACCTCCGCGGGCACCGGCGCGCCGGCCGAAAGCACCCGGCCAACGGTGCCCAGCCGGGCGCCGTGCTCCTCGCAGTGCTGGCCCACGCGATTCCAAATGGCCGGCGAACCGAACGCCTGCGTCACCTGCCAGTCGCCGGCCGCTTCGAGGATGTTCCGCGGGTCGACCTGGGCGGGCCGCGAGGGGTCCATGTCGGGAATGACGGCCGTGACGCCCATCGCACAGTTGAATAGCCCGAACAGGGGGAAGCCGGGCAGGTCGATCTCGCCGGGCCGGATGCCGTAACGGTCGCGAATCTGCTGGACCTGGGCAACGAAGTTGCCGTGCCGGTACAGTACCCCCTTGGGCGGGCCGGTGCTGCCGGTGGTGAATATAATGGCCGCCGGGTCTTCGCCGGTGGTCGCGGCGATGCTCGTACCCGGCCACCGGCGGCGTCGTAGGCCCGCCAGGGTCGGCCCGCCCCAGAACCACCGCCGCCCGACGGTCACGTTGAGCCCTGCTTTCGGGAATCGCCTGCGCAGGAGCGACCGGACGGCCTGGACCATCGAGATGGCGACGAACCCTTCCGGCTCGGCCTCGGCGAGGCAGCCGACGAGGTTCTTGCGACCCATGCCCGGGTCGATCAGAATGGCGACCGCGCCCGACTTCAGCAGCCCGAACGCCAGGGACACGAAGTCGGTGCCCGGCCGGACCAGCAACGCCAGCCGCGTGCCCTCTTTCGCGCCCAGTTCCCACAGCCCGGCGGCAATCCGGTCGCTGTCGTGGTCCAGTTCGCGAAAGGACACTTGCCGGTATTGCCGCCGCCCGCCCGGGCCATACCCCAGCGGCTCGACCACCGCCGTCGCGTTGGGCATTTGGGCGGCCATGTCGGTCAGCCGCCGGGCAACGTTGCCGTCGTGTGGAGTATTCGATGTCATTGCCCCAGTAGTATAGCAAAACGCGGGCTGGGGCAAAACAATGGAAACCGCAAGGGCCTTGGGATGTCGGCACCACACGGGCATAGTGCGGCCGGTGCGTCGAGTCGAGCAGGGACCGGCCGCGGTTTTGCGGACCGTTCAAACGCTCGAAAGACGCCTCACTAAGGCCTCGCGTCAAAATAAGTTGATCAAGTTTTTCGTCGGGCCGGAAGGACACTGTAGTTCCAGTCTCCGTGAAATGGTGAGCGCTTCAGATGCACAGTGGCAAGTTCTTGGTCGCTAACCTTGATTCCCGTTGGGTACAATCCCTCGTCGAGTTCAACCTTGATCTTCAGCCCTTGCCTCGTTGCCGTGTTGGCAATCAGGTTGACGATGACTTCGTGGCTGACCAACGGCCGTCCACGCCAGTTCTGGGTCATCTTTATCTCTCGGCGGGTAGGTTAACAGATAGAGTCTCTTGAGGATTCTGTCACGCCAGACGGCGAGCCGGTCGCCAAGCGGAGGTCGCTGTTGGGCAACTCCATCTGGGGGTCCCAATGCGACCGACCGATGATCCGTCTTTTTTGACGCCCGATGAGCGTTTGTCCGAAGTGGCCAGCATCTTGGCCGCCGGCCCGGTTCCCGAGGAGTTGAGGCCCGTCTACCATCGCCTGCACGAGGCCCTCGCGCGGCACATGCAGATCACCCGCGCCGCCGACGCCGGCCAGAACGCCAAGCGCGCGCTGCACCGCAGATGATCCATTCGCCCCCGCCCCCACCGCCCCCGCGGCGGTGGAGCGCATGATTGACCACCCAATGGCCGATCCGAAGGTCTAAGAGCAGTTGCAGGGTTATCAGATCAACAATCCGGAGGTCGATCTTTCCGCCGCACGCCAGAATGCCCATGCGATATACTGGTATAAGTTGCAGGTGTGCTTTGTAAATGATGGTCGCTGGCGGGAAATCCGGCACGACGTGCTTGTAGGAATGCGCGATATGATTGACCGTGCCGCGGGAAAGAAAGGGCATCTGCTGGCCCGAGGGGGTATTGTGCCTGACCACGTGCATTTGACGCTTGGCTGCAATCTGGACGAATCGCCGGCAGACGTGGCGCTGTCGCACATGAACAACCTTGCGTATACGTGCGGGCAGAAACGCGTGTTTGGGTTTGGGTTTTACGTGGGAACGTTCGGAGAGTATGATTGGGGGGTGACGTGCCCGTAGGGGTCAATCATGCGCTCCACCGGCACAGGGCCGGCGGGGGCGAGGGGAGTGGGATGTGGCAGGTACGGGGGCGCACGTAGGGGGACATGCGGGCTACTGGTGGCGCCGAGGCAGTGTGAGCTATAATGAGGTGGAACACGGACTTGGAACACCTTCTCACCTGAATCGGAGACACGCCATGAGGACCCTGACAAGCTTGTTGTTCGCCGCGGCCGTTTCGGCCGCCGCGTTGGCCCATGCCGAAACCGCCGCCTGGCAGGCCGAGTTGGCCCGGGCACGCGCACAGCAGGGCGTCTTGCCCGAGGAGGACGCAGCCGGCGCCGTCGACGGCAACGTGTGCGGCAGCTTCAGCTTCCATACAGGACAGGACCAGAACCCCTTCTGGCAGGTCGATCTGGGCAAGGTGTACGACCTGGGCCGCGTGGCCGTGTACAACCCGCACGTGCCCGAACGGCTGGCCGGCTTCAAGTTGCTGCTTTCCGACGACGGGGCCCAGTGGCGCGAAGCGTACCGGCACGAGGGCACGCCGCCGGTGGGCGAAAGGGCAGGAGAGCCGTTCATCGTGCCTTTGGAAGCGCAACGCGGGCGTTTTGTGCGCATCCAAGTGCCGGGCCATATTTGGATGCATCTCGACGAGGTGCAGGTATTCGCGCCGGGCGGCGACACGAACCTGGCGCTGAAGAAACCAGCCACGCAAAGCAGCACGAGTCGGTGGTCGACCCGCTCCATTCGCGTTGACGCCGAAGAGGGCAGCGCAGGGGAGGGCGAGTTGGCCCGGCGAGCCCTCGACCCGGTACTGCGCCCGCTGGGCGCGGCGCAGCGGGAGTTCCGCGCGGAACTCGACGCGCTGCTCGCCGCCGGGGCACCGCTCGACGACCCGCGATGGGCGAACCTGTACGCCCGGGCCGCGGCCGTCCCGCAAAGGCTGGCCGCCGTGCGCGACGGTTTGGAACGCTTCAGCCCGCGGGCGGTGCGCATGGCCATCGACGACATGGCCTCAACCTTCCCGGAGCGGTTCGCCGACGCGCCCGCCCATCTCGACCGACTTTCCGCAATCGAAGCCCGGTTGCCCGAGCTGCGCGAGGCCCTGGCCGCCGGCGCCGAGGGCGCGCTGGCGGAAGCGGAGGGCGTGGTCGCATTCCAGCGACAGGTCCTGCTCCACAATCCGCTGTTGGATTTCGACCGCATCGTCGTGCTGCAGCGCGAGTTTCCGCAGGCTTCCTCGGCGCGTTCGGCCATGGGGCGTTCACTGGGCGTGGGCAGTCTGAATTCGCACACGAGCGTGAACATTGCGCGCCGGGGAGCGTGGGCCGACCGGTTGGCGGCGCTGGAAAACATCCGGCACGAGCCGCGCCTCGATGCCATTTACGATCCGGGCGACGGCCGCACGATCATTGATCCGGCGCTCGACTTCGGCGCCGATCGCATTCTGTTCGCCATGGAGGGCGAGGACCAGCGGAACTGGCGGCTTTTTGAAATGGAGGCCGGGGGCTCCGAGCTGCGCCAGATCACTCCGGACGACGGCGACGACGTAGCGCACTTCGATCCGTGTTGGCTGGCGGACGGGAACGTCATTTTCATGTCCACGGCGGCGTACATGGGACTGCCGTGCGAATTCGGGCAGCAGTTTATGGTCAGCCTGTTCCGCTTGGACCGGGATACCGGGAAGGTCCGGCAATTATCGTTCGATCAGGACAGCAGTTGGAGCCCGACGCCGCTGGCCAACGGGCGGGTGCTCTATCAGCGGTGGGAATACAGCGACATTGCCCACTCCAATTCGCGCATGCTGTGTCACATGAATCCGGACGGCACGGACCAGCGCGAGTACTGGGGCAGCGGCTCCTATTTTCCCCCCTCGTTTTTCTACGCCAAACCGGTCCCCGATCATCCGCGCATGGTGATTGGCGTAGCAGGCGGCCACCACGGCACGCCGCGGAGCGGGCGTCTGTTGCTGGTGGATCCGGCCCTGGGGCGCCGCGAGGCGGAGGGGGTGGTTCAGGAGATACCGGGCTACGGCAAGACGGTCGAACCCATCGTGCGCGACCGGCTGGTCGACGGCGTCTGGCCGCAGTTCCTGCATCCCTATCCGCTGTCGTCGAAGTATCATCTGGTGGCCGCCAAGCCTGCGCCCGGCTCGCTCTGGGGCATCTATCTGGTCGACGTGTTCGACAACGTGACACTCATTAAGGCCGTCGAAGGCAACGCGCTGCTTTGGCCCATTCCGCTCCAGGAAACCCGACGCCCCCCCGTCATTCCCGAACGGGTCGACGTGAACGATCCCGAAGGGCGCCTGCTCGTCGTCGACGTGTACGAGGGCGATGGCCTGGCCGGCATTCCGCGGGGCACGGTGGCGGCGCTGCGGATCTTCGAGTACTACTTCAGCTATCGCGGGACCGGCGGGCTGCTCGGCAGCATCGGCATGGACGGCCCGTGGGACATCAAACGCGTCTTGGGCACCGTGCCCGTCGAGCCGGACGGCTCGGCCTACTTCACGGTGCCGGCCAACACGCCGATCTCCATTCAGGCGCTCGACCGGGACGGCCAGGCCTTGCAGTTGATGCGCAGTTGGACCGTCGTGCAGCCGGGCGAAAATGCGTCGTGCATCGGATGCCACGAGTCGCAGAACGAGTCGCCGCCGCTGCGGCTGCCGGCCGCTGCCATGCGCAGGCCGTCCCGCGTCCAGGCAACCTGGCAGGCGCCCGAGCGGGGGTTCAGCTTCGAGCGCGAGGTGCAACCGGTGCTCGACCGCCACTGCGCGGGATGCCACGACGGCAGCCCCCGCGCCGACGGACACGATATTTTGTACTTGAAGGCAGACCGCAGGTTCACTGACTGGAGTTCCCGGATGGCCGGAAACGCCGGGGGGCGGGTCGACCGGGGACGGCTGGAATCGTACGCCCAATTGCATCGGTATCTTCGACGGCCCGGCATCGAAAGCGACATCCGCATGCTTTCGCCCATGGACTACCATTTCAGCGCCACGGAACTCGGGCAGATGCTGCGCAAGGGCCATCATGGAGTCCGGCTGGATGCAGAATCGTGGGACCGCCTGGTAACTTGGTTCGACCTGAACGCGCCTTACCACGGCACGTGGGGTGAAATCGTCGGTCACAACTCAGGCGCGGTGGCAAATTTGCAGCGGGCGCAGGAGCGCGCATTGCAGTTGCGGCACAAATACGCGCCGCACGGCGCCAAGGAGTACGAGCACGTTCCCGACCTCCCGCCGTTCGACACGGCATTCGTTCCGCCCGCGACGCAGGACCTCGAGCGGGCGCCGCCGCCGGCGGTGGCCGGTTGGCCGTTCGACGCCGAAGAAGCGAAGCGGCGGCAGGCCGATGCCGCTCGGGCGGCCCGACTCGAGGGCGGGCCCAAAAGGTCCATCGACCTGGGCGAGGGGCCGCTCTTTCCCACTGCCTATCTGGGCCATGACGACACGCGCCCGGCCGTCGAGCCCGGACCGGTCCGGCTCGATCTGGTACTGGTCCCCGGAGGGCGATTTGTCATGGGCAGTTCGGGTGGGCATCCCGACGAGTATCCGTACACCGCCGTGGAGGTCGAGCCCTTCTGGATGGCGCGGTTCGAGGTCAGCAACGCCCTCTACCGGATGTTCGACCCGCGGCACGAAAGCCGCGACGAATCCCGCCACGGTTATCAATTCGGTCGGCGCGGCTTCTACCAGGATGCGCCCGGCCAACCGGCCGTACGCGTTTCGTGGAATGAAGCCCGGGCTTTCTGCGAGTGGCTGAGCGAACGAACCGGGCTGACGTTCGATTTGCCCACGGAGGCCCAGTGGGAATGGGCCGCGCGCGCCGGCGCCGCGACGGCCTTCCATTTCGGAGACCTCGGCGACGATTATTCACCCTACGCCAATCTGGCCGACCGGAAGCTTCAACAGTTCGCGCAATGCACCGCGCCGGGCGGATATACGCGCGCCGTCCCCATCGCCAACCCCAACCGGTACGACGACTGGATTCCGCGCTGCAACCGGTACGACGACGGCGCGCTGGTCACGGTAGATGCGGGCAGTTATTTGCCCAATCCGTGGGGCTTGCACGACATGCACGGGAACGCCGCCGAATGGACGCGCTCGGCCTACTTGCCGTATCCGTATCGCGCGGAGGACGGCCGCAATGATCCGGCAGCAACCGATCCGGATCGCGTCGCTCGCGGCGGTTCCTGGCGCGATCGGCCGCACCAATCGACGGCCAGCTACCGGCGGCCGTATCGTCCCTATCACCGGGTGTTCAACGTCGGTTTCCGCGTCGTCGCACCGCTGAACCCGGCCGCAGGAGCCAACGGCGATTGAGACGCGGCCGGGCGGGGTGTTCCTTGCATCTGAGGAGCAGCAAGGTTTGACCGATTGCACGTGCCAACTGACCCCCAACGAAACAAAACAGTATCACGACAACCATCTTCACACGAGCCGCCTTGGCGTGAACACCAAACCTACAGGAGTGAACCCATGACAAGCGCAATCCGTTTTCTGTTCGCCGCGGCCGTTTCGGCCGCCGCATTGGCCCAAGCCGATACCGGCGCCCGGCCGGCCGAACTGGACCGGGCGCGTGCGGGAGACCGCCATGTCGTGCCCCCGCACACGGGCACGGGCACAACCCGGCAATCGCCTGAATCGATTGGGCAGGTAAAGCAATTCCTGGACGGTCTCGGCCTTGAAGGCGGGCTGGTGGTCCACGTGGGGTGCGGCGCGCCGCCGGCCGGCGAGGAGTGGCTCACGGCCGTCCTTCGCCGGAACCGTTGCGTCGTGCAGGGGTTGGACCGGTCGGCCGAGAACGTGGCGGCGGCGCGAACGCACCTCCTGCGCGAGGGTGTCTATGGAAACATCTCGGTGCGACGCTACGACGGCCGGGGGCTGCCGTATAACGATAACCTCGTCAACGTCATGGTGGTCGAGGAGAATGAGCCCGTCGCGCGGGAGGAGATCCTCCGGGCGCTGGTTCCCGGCGGCAAGGCGCTCGTGCGGAAGAACGAAACGTGGACCGAGTGGGTCAAGCCGGTCCCGGACGATCTCGACGGCTGGGGCCATGCGGTGTACGACGCGACCGGCAACGCGGTGTCGAACGATGGGGCCGTTGGCCCACCCCGCCACCTTCAGTGGTTCGCGCCGCCGCGGTTCGGCCGTCATCACGAACACATGAGCAGTGTCAGCACCGTGGTGACCGCGGGCGGGCGGCTGTTCACGATTATCGACGAGGGCTCGCCCGTGTCGATCCTGCTGCCGTCGCGCTGGAAGCTCATCGCCCGCGACGCTTACAACGGCGCCCTGCTGTGGAAACGCCCGATCGAGCAATGGCACTGTCGATATTTTCCCATGAAGCACGGCCCCTCCGTACTCGGCCACCGCGTGGTGGCCACCGAAGACGTGGTGTACGTGACCCTGGGCCGCGAAGCGCCGATTACCGCGCTCGACGCCCGAACGGGAAAGACGCTCCGCGAGTACGCTCCGACCGCCAACACGCACGAGTTCGTCCTCGACGGCGGTGTGCTCTACGCCGTGTGCAGCGATCCGGATCAGCCCGTGCTCGACTATCGCCGCAAACTCGAACACCCGGTGCGAGAGCGCAATCGCCTGTTCCGGACCGGCTACACGAGGGGGCCGGTGACCATCCGGGCCGTGCGGGCCGATACGGGAGAACTCTTGTGGAGTAGGGACACCCCCGTGCAGGAACTCAGTCTGGCGGTGAAGGACGACTCGGTCGTATTCCACAACGACGAGCGCATCGTTTGCCTCGACCGCGCGACGGGCAAGCAGCGGTGGGCCGGCGCCCCCATTCATTCCGGACGGACCTATCCATTCGGCGAGAGCGCCACACTGGTGATCTCGCAGGACGTGGTGTTGTTTTCCGCCGGCAAAGGCGACGTAACCGCCTGGTCGTTGCACGACGGCCGGAAGTTATGGGAAGCGCCCCAGCCGGGCACGGGCCATCATTCGGCGCGCGACATCTTCGTGATCGACAACGTCGTGTGGTACGGGCAAACGGCCTCCGGCCGCCAGGAAGGGACCTTCTGGGCGCGCGACCTGCATACCGGCGAAGTGATTGAAAAGTTCAACCCCGACAAGGACGCGTATTGGTTCCATCACCGCTGCCACCGGGCGCGGGCTACTGCGAACTACATTGTCACCTCGCGCACGGGCACGGAGTTCGTCGATTTCCGCAACCGGACGTGGGACATCAACCATTGGGTTCGCGGCGCGTGCGCGTATGGGATCGTCCCCGCCAACGGCATGCTCTACGCGCCCTCGCACCCCTGCGCGTGCTACCAGGCGGCCATGCTGCAATACTTCAACGCCCTGGCACCGGCGTCGCGGCTGACGTATCGCGAGGCGGAGCGCTCCCCCGCCCAGCGGCTAGAGCAGGGGCCGGCCTACGATCGCCCGCTCGAGGGCGCCGCTTCGCCGGACGACTGGCCGCAGTATCGGCGCGACATGGCCCGCAGCGGCTACTCGCCCGCGGCCGTTTCGCCCGCCGTCGAAGCGGCCTGGACCACGCGGCTGGGCGGCCGCCTCAGCCGGCTTACCGCCGCGGACGGCACGGTGTACGTGGCCGCGGTCGATCGCCACACGCTGTACGCGCTCGACGCCGACACCGGCAAGCTGCGCTGGCATTACACGACCGGCGGCCGCATCGACTCGCCGCCTGCGTACCTGGACGGACGTGTCTTCTTCGGCTCGGCCGACGGCTGGGTGTACTGCCTCACCGCCGCAAAGGGCGAACTGATCTGGCGATATCAGGCCGCGCCCATGCAGCGGCAGATGATGGCGCTGGGCCAACTGGAATCGGCTTGGCCGGTGCACGGCAGCGTGTTGCTCCGCGACGGCAAACTGTACGCCACCGCCGGACGGTCGCGGTTCCTCGACGGCGGCATCCGCCTGTTGGTGCTTGACCCCCACAGCGGAACACTCCTCTCGGACACCCTCCTCGACGAGACGGGCCCCGACGGAAAGGACCTCCACACGAAGGTCCGGGGGCTGTCGATGCCGGTCGGACGTTCGGATATCCTTAGCGCCAACGACGAGTATGTGTTCATGATCTCGCAGGTGTTCGACCCGGCCGGCAAGCCCATCTCGGTAGACGTTCACCCGACCGGGCTCGACGAAACGGAGATACGACACCTGTTCACTCCCACCGGATTCCTCGACGACTCGTGGTTCCACCGGACGTATTGGCTGTATGGCTCGAAGTTCAATTCGGGTTGGAACCACTGGTACGACAAGGGTCGGGTTCGGCCCGCGGGCCGCCTGCTGGTGCATAATGGAGAAAGCGTGTTCGGATTCGGCCGAAAACAACAATACTTCCGCTGGTCCACCCCGCTGGAATACCATCTGTATCGGATGGACGAGTCGGCGAGCGAGGCGGCGAAAGAAAAGGAGCGGCAGACCCGCGCAGGCTGGGACGCAGCTACCGACTGGCTCACGTATCGCTGGTCGGTGGACGTTCCGCTGCTGATCAAGGCGATGGTCATGACGGACCAGACGATCTTTATTGCAGGGCCGCCCAATGCACTCGACGAGGTGCAGGCGTGGGCGCACATCGACCAGGAGGCGTGGCAGGCGAAGATCGCGCGGCAGGAGCAGGCGATTGCGGGTGGGTTGGGCAGCACGTTGTGGAGCGTTTCGGCCGAGAACGGCGAAAGACTTGCCGAACGCATTCTCCACTCGATGCCGATTTACGATGGCATGGCAGCTGCCGGGGGCAAGCTCTTCCTGGCGATGGAAGACGGTAGTGTACGTTGCTTCAGCGCCAAATAGGCGCGGACCAAGCAAAGAAGAACCGTGGCAGTGGTGAAGGCGAGAATTTGGGCCGCGGGTGGTGTTCCTGCACGGCGGGGGGGCTGCTGCTTCCGGCGGTGCCGCCGGCTCGGGAAACGGCGCGCGGTTCCTGGCGCGACCGCCCCCGGCAATCCACGGCCAATTATCGCCGGCCCGATCAACCCTATCACCGGGTGTTCAACGTCGGTTTCCGCGTCGTGGCGCCCGTGATTGTCAAGACAGGACAGGACAGAACCACAGATAAAATCACGAACAAAGAATCACGAACAGAGAACCATCGATGACCAATGACCAACAAAACAACGCTTATCCGCAACGCTACCGTCGTCCTTCCGGGCGAGACACTTCGCACGTCGATCTTGATCGAGGGCCCCACCATTGCCGCGGTGGATGCCGCGGTGCATGCCTCGGCGGATGAAGTGGTGGAGGCGGCCGGGAGGCACCTGCTGCCGGGCGTGATCGACGATCAGGTCCATTTCCGCCAACCGGGTCTGACCCATAAGGAAGACCTGGCTCATGCCACGCGGGCGTGTGCCAAAGGAGGCGTCACGACGTTTCTGGAAATGCCCAATACGTCGCCGGCGACGATCAGCCAGGCGCGTCTGCGGGAGAAACTGGCTTTGGCGGCCGAGCACAGTCTGGTGA
>PWXP01000155.1 GCA_003561895.1 Planctomycetaceae bacterium
GGTCGGAAATCAGCCGCAGGGCGCTAGCCCCGGTTCGCTTGGCTTGAAACAAAAACCGGACGCTAGCGCGTTGCGGCTAATTTCCTGCCGCGGCCGAGCACCGGGACGATTTCCGACCCGTCAACGCTTACAATCGCCCTTTGTGCCGCGAAAATTGGGACAGTCCCGCTGTGAACGGTTACTGGGCCACGCTCCGCCGGCGGTCGCAACGAGCATGAGGCTCGCGGGGGCGCCCGGCTCGGTGTGGCGCCGGTGGTTCCACCGTTAGTCGTCGGGCCAATCGGGCAGACCGAGGTCTTGCTCGTATTCCTTCATCACCAGGGAACTGGCTTTCAACATTCGCCCCATGAAGCTCACGCCCCACGACTCCAGCGCGTCGCGGAACCGCGTAGCCGAAAGATCAACACAAACGGTCGCGCGAACCTCGCCTGACTCGACGTCGTTGGTGGGAAGAGGACAATTGAGCGAGCCATATTCGTCAGGGGCAGAGACACCGTCATCGAGGACCACTTGCACGTCGTCCGGCTCTTGGGCGTCATCGCGTTTCATGTCGATGCCATGGACGCTGAGAATCTGTTGAATGGCGTCAAGTACGGTGTCGACGTCGGCACCTTTGTCGGCCTCGCGCGCGGCGACCGTGGCGGAATGCACCACCGTGGCCTAGTAGATGGCCACGATCCGCGCCTGGCCAAGAAGGTGCACGTCACCCGCGCCGCCCAACTGCTCGAGCGGGAGCAGTTGCTGAAGCATCCGGATCGTGTCGGAGGGAACCCCGCACGGGAACCATGCGGGTGTTCATCGGCAGCGACGGCGCGTTCGCCGAGGTCGATGGCACCGTGTTCCCCTACGACAGCATCTACCGGCGATTCCGAGGGGTCTTACCCCCCCTGCTCGCGGCTGCCGAAGCGGGGGCGGATGATCGCAAGCGCGGCCACCAGGGGTATAATAACCAGAAACAGCCGAGGCTTGATGGCCACCAGAAGGAGCGCCACCAGGGTGGCGCTCAGTACCCACCTCGGCAGACGTTGCAGGTCGTCCCAGGCCATCCACAAGGCGGCGGTCAGGGCGCCCATGCGAACGCAGGCGGGCAGCAGCCACGCGCGCCAATTCACGCTCTCCGGCGGCCGGAGGGAGAAATAGACCGCTCCGGTAACGAGCGTGACGGCGAGGAGTCCAAGAGCGGTTCGGCGCATAGAAGAATTGTAACCGGAAACCGGCCGGCGTGCATCCGTCCGAGGAGAAAGAGCATGAAGAAGGAACGTTGCGAAGTGCATTATTCGGGCTGCGTTCAAGGCGTGGGCTTCCGGTACACGGTCCGCCGGATCGCGGCCGGTCGCGACGTCGCGGGTTTCGTGCGAAACCGGCCCGACGGCACTGTGCAGCTTGTGGTCGAGGGACCGCCCGAGGAAATCGACCGCCTGCTGGACGAGATCCAATCGACCTTCGGCAGCTATGTTCGGGGCAAGCGGGAGCAACGGAGCCCCGCCACCGGGGAGTTCCGCGAGTTCAGGATTCGCTATTGATTCCCCTTATGCACCGCAGGCGGGTTACGCGATTTCGGCAGTCCACCCCTCGTCTTCCTCGTCGTCGAACGCTTCGTCGGCGTACGACTCCTCGTCCTCCTCGCCGTAGTCCTCCTCATAGGGGCGATCGTCCTCCTCGTCCGGCAGGCCGGCCTCTTCCAATTCCACCGGGTCGGGGCGGGGGGAGGCAAGTTGGATCTTGTTGCGGTCCTTCCTCGCCTGGGGTGTGCCCGAAGGGCCGGAGGCGACCGGTGCCGCCTCCGGCGAGCTTTCCGCGCCGCCGGACTGCATCGCCTGCCAGTCTTCAAAGCTGAGGGTCACCTCCCGGGCCTGGGAGCCGTTGTATGGGCCGACGATGCCGTCCTCGGCCATGTAGTCGATCAGCCGCGCCGCCCGGCCGTAGCCGATGCCCAGCCCCCGCTGCAACAGCGACACGCTGCCGCGCCCCTCGCGCACCACCAGGTCGATGGCCGCCTCGTACAGTTCGTCCTTGTTGCTTAAGCTGCCCTTTTCGGGTTCGTCGGGTTTGCCGGGCTTCAGTTGCACCAGTTCCTTGACGTACTGCGGCTCGGTGGTGGCCACGGCCGCGATGACCTTCGAGATCTCGTCGTCGCTCAGGTACGTGCCCTGCCCGCGAATGAGCGTGCTGGTGCCCGGCCACAGGAACAGCATATCGCCGTTGCCCAGCAGCTTGTCGGCCCCCATCTCGTCGAGCACCACGCGGCTGTCGGTGCGGCTGGCCACCTGGAAGGAGATGCGGGCGGGCAGGTTCGACTTGATCAGCCCGGTAATGACGTCGACGGTCGGCTTCTGCGTGGCTAGCACCAGGTGGATGCCCACCGCCCGGCTCTTCTGGGCAAGCCGGATGATGTGGGCCTCGACCTCCTTGGCGGCCGTCATCATCAGGTCGGCGATCTCGTCGGCCACGATGACCACGTAGGGCAAATGGACGGGAATGTGCCGCCGCTCCTCGTCGTCGGCCGGCTGCATGCGCTCCATCAACTCCTCTTCGCCAAGCTGGTTATAGCCGGCGATGTGGCGCACGCCGGCCCGGGCAAGCAACTGGTACCGCTCCTCCATCTTCTCCACCGCCCAGGCCAGGATGGCCTCGGCCTTGCGCATATCGGTCACCACCGGGTGCATGAGGTGGGGGAGCTGCTTGTACGGGCTGAGTTCGACCATTTTCGGGTCGATCATGAGCATACGCACTTCGTCGGGGCGGCGGGTCATGAGCATCGACACGATGATCGAGTTCAAGCACACGCTCTTGCCCGTACCCGTCCGGCCCGCAATAAGCAGGTGTGGCAGGGTGCTGAGGTCGACAATCATCGGGCTGCCGGCAACGTCTTTGCCGAGGTAGATGGGAATGCGCATCTTGTCGATTCGCCCGTCGGCCTCCTCGATGACCTCGCGGAGTTGGACCGTTTGGCGGTGCGTGTTCGGCGCCTCGATGCCGACGGTGTTCTTGCCGGGGATGGGCGCGACGATGCGCACGCTGGGCACCCGCAGCGCGATGGCCAGGTCGTCGGCCAGGGAGGTGATCCTGGCCAGCCGCAGCCCGGCCTCCAACTCGACCTCGAACTGGGCGATGACCGGGCCGGTTTGGATCTCCACCACCCGCACCTGGAACCCGAAGCTGGCGAAGGTCTTCTCCAGCAGTTTCGCCCGGCGACGGACCTCGCGCTCCTGCTCGTCGAAGCAGAACTCTTCGCCGGGTTCGAGCAGTTCGAGGTCGGGCAGCTCATAGTCGGCGGCCTCTTCGTCCACTTCGGTCGCCGCGGCGATGTCGGCCGGAACCTGCTGGCGCGCGGCCGGCTTGCCCTGCTTGCCCATGCCCAGCACGGCGGCGATGGTTTCGCGGGCTCGGCTGCCCGGCGCGGCCGTCTCGTCCGGCTCGGCGGCGCCTTCGCCGGCCCCGGTTTCCGCTTCGGCCTCGGCCGGCGCCTCTTCGGAGCGGGGGCGGACGATCCGGACATCGAACGCGCCGTCCTCTTCCTCGCCCGCCGCGTCGTCCTGCGCGTCGAGGTGGGCCAGTTCGTCGGCCGGCAGGTCGTCCTTGGCGGGGACGGCCTTGCGTGTCGGCGGGGAGGGCGCAAGGGCGGACCGCAGCCCCTTTCGCGCGCCGCGTATCGCCGCCGCCATCCCGGCCGTCGGCGTGGCCGCCAGCCAGGCCAGCAACCGGACCAGGGTGTAGTCGGTCGAAAGGAGGAGTCCTGCCGCCAGCAGGCTGCCGGCGACGATATAGGCCCCCACCGAGGCCATGTACAACTCGAGCAGCCCGCACACCGCCGCGCCCAGGTATCCGCCCGAGTTGACCAGCGGCCCCGGCGAGAGGTGCGGCAGGGCCATGCCGGCCAAGGCCGTCACCCCCACCAGCGAGGCGAGCCAGCCGATCAGCCGCACCACCGGATGGCCGATGTTGCGCCGGGCCAGCAGCAGGGCGTCGAGCACGGCCAGCGAAGCCAGCAGGTAGTACGCCCCCAGCCCGAACCCCTCGAACAACACCCAGGCGGCCCAGGCCCCCGACCGGCCGCAAAGGTTGTTCACTTCGGCCGGCGGCGGGTAGACGGCGCGGCGGGGCGGGTCGGCCACGTCGTGGCTGAGCATGGCCGCCCCTAGAAACAGCACCAGCGCCAACAGCCCCAGTGCCAGCAGGTCGAGTTTCGGGTCGCGGTCTTCGAGCATGGGGAAACGCTCTTGCGGCCCGGCGGGGATGAACCGGCGGGCAAAATGGTGGGGTACGGGCGCATCCGTGCCCCGAAGCGGGAATCCGGCCTCTTCGGTCAGCATCGGCCCGCCCGCCCCCCGGCCCCCAGCTTCCCCCGCCGCGCCCCAAGCGGTTGCGCATTTGGCACCTCAACGCAAACCGGCAGGATCGTTACGTGCCCGTCGCGCCAACCAACCGCGCAAACCCTAGGCGCACGGCTTACGACCTGTCGTGGAGTTTATGCCCCGCGATTGGAAGACGTATTCGCGGCAGAGGCCTCTACGTGAACGCCACAATCGTCCAGCCGTTCCATGGTAACCGTTCACAGAGGAGGAAGGTTAGGTCTTATTCCATCGTGATGGCCTCGACCGGGCACGCATCGATGCAAGCGCCGCAGTCGCCGCACGTCTCGGCGTCGATGACGGCGATGTCGTCCTGCATTTCGATGGCGTCCAGAGGACAGGCATCGATACACGATTCGCAGCCGGTGCACTTTTCAGCATCAATCACAGTAGCCATTAAGAATCTCCCGTAAACGGAAACAACGAAAAAACCAAGGCCGCGCGGAGAGCCCCGCCACCCAGCCACCCAGCCGCCTAAAGGAGCGGCCTCTGGCGGTAGTTCGGAACGTTCCGGGCCTCCTTCCACAGCGGCCAGCCAGTACGGCCTGTAACCATAATACACGGAAAGCGGCCGTCAAGGGCCTTTTGTGCCAGTTGCAGGCGGTTTTATTGGGCCCTGCGTCCTGAGGTTCCGGGCAGGACTCTTTTGCCGAACGGTAGAACGGAACAAACTACCGCGCGCGGGTAAGCCGATCTGCCCAATAGACGGGTGCCGGCAGCCTCCGCCCGAACATCAGCGTACGCACAACGCGTTCACAATAAGCTAGATCGACCCGGTGCCCCGGCGAAATGAAGATCGGGCGTCGGGTCCCCGACGTCGGGCGCAGTGCTAGGCCCGCCGGCCGTCCTTCGACCAGCACCGGCCTCGCCTCACCCGGCCGCATTCCTTCGACCGCTACACTCCCGCACAGCAGCTTCTTCGTGACGCCGATGGTCGGCAGGGAGGCAACCACCCCGAGGTGGGCGGCAATACCGGCGCCGCTAGGGTGGAGAATCCCGCTGCCGTCCACCACGACGACTTCGGCCAACTTGCCCACCTCTCGCACCGTATCGAGCAGTGCAAGGAGAATGGGCAGTTCGCGGAAGCTCAAGTAGCTTGTGATGTAGGGAAAATCGACCCGCCGGCGGATCGTCTCCGACCAGACCAACCGGCCCGACTCCGCTTCGACCAAGGCGTACGCCGCCTGCGCCCACGTCGAATCGGGGTAGGCTACGTCGACGCCGGCCACGAGTTCGGGAATGCGTTTCCTGGGGCTCCGCTTCAGCTTCCGGGCAAGCTGCTCCTGCACCGCCCGCAGTTGCGCGAGCGGGCGGTCCGACCGGAACCCGCGAAAGCGGAATTGCGCTAACTCGACCCTGCCTTCTCGTATCGCAACGCCCTCTTGGGCCAATCGGCGTCGGCGCAGCGTATCGGCACGGGCAGGAAGAGGGCTGAGCGACCCGTCGGCGCGGACCAGCCGGTGCCAGGGACACGTCTCGGACGACGCTTGTTCAGCCGCCGTGCGTCCGGTCCATCGCGCCGCGACCGGATTGCCCAACGCATCAGCCAGATCGCCAAAGGTTGCAACCTGGCCGGGGGGGATCTGGCAAACCAAGCGGAGCAGGCATTCGGTGAGATCGGGTGTTGGGGGAAGGGGTACCACCATACTCGGGACCGGAAGGACCGAATTTCGATTGGTAAAAGAATCGGGACCGTAGCTACTGTAGCAGATGCCGCGGGGCGAGTCGCCGGGGACCGTGCCGCGAGAATCGGGGCCGTTTTTGTGGCCGGGTCCAGGGGGTGCAGGAACGGGGCGACGGAGGCAGTTTTCTCGGCTGTATGCGAAGGGGACCGTGCGGAGAGTCGCACATTCCCGGCCCACAGGCTTCAGCGTCAACTCCAACGGAGCCATTGGCGAGTTTCAACTGCAAGTCGGTTTCTGCACCACCTTTCTGCTGGCTTCAATCCGCACCCCGCACGCCTGGCGGACTTCAGCTTCACACGTCAGCCGGTGAAGCTATAATAGAGGAGATGTAACTGGGTAGTCGCCGCACCCCCGGCCCCCCCGGGGGGGTAGGCGGGTACGTTTGGGCGGCAGGGAGGGGAAAGCCGCCATCAACAGGATGCATAAGTTGCCGGTCGGCATCTGAGGAGCCTGTTCGAGCATGGGGCCGGAGGTCGGAGGTAAGGTTGTTCGGGAAAGTCGAACCACACGGACGAACCGATGGGAATCCGTTTCTATTGTCCCAACGGACATAAGCTGAACGTCAAGTCATTTCAGGCGGGCCGCCGCGGGATTTGCCCGTTCTGCGGCGCCAAAATCATCATTCCCGCCCAGAGTACCCGCAAGAGCAGCAGAGGCGAACGGCGCGCGAGCCGCGTCTCGGGGCGGTCGGAGCCCGAGCAGGAAATTGCGTTGCAGCCGGAAGCCGCTCAGTATGCGGCGCCGTCCGTGCCGCAGGGGGGGGCGGCAGGAGAATCGGCTATGGGGGGGTATATGGCGCCGAGCCGTTTGGCATCGCCCGAGGCAGGATCGCAAGGCGGCACCCCCCCGAGGGCGGCTCCCTTAGAGTATCCAGCTCCGGCCGCACCGGGGCAGACGCCGGTGGCAAACGCGCCGCTGGCCGCCGGGGGCCCGGCGGCGGCGCCGGGTACGGTGGGGGCACCGGCGGGTCAGCCCCAGCCTAGGCCGGTCCAACC
>PWXP01000107.1 GCA_003561895.1 Planctomycetaceae bacterium
CGGTCACCTGCGTGATTCCGGCACGGCGGAGCGCATCGACTTCGACCTCGGTGGGGCTCTGGACCGACACGCCCCGAATGCCGCCATCGCGAAGCGGCAAGAAATCGGCAAGCGAGCCGCCTACGACCAGCGTGTCCATCCGATCCGGGTAGCCGTCCATCGAGGTGGCTTCGTACATCTGGATGGCCCTGGTCAACTCCGGGAGGTTCGCCGCGCAAGAAGCCACGTGGGCCCGCTTGAGCAATCGCGGGAACATGGCCACGGCAATACCGGAAAGGGCCACGATGATCGTCATGACGATCACCAGTTCCAACAGGGTCAAACCGCGGGAGCGGTTGTTCGAGTGAAAACGCGTCATTCTGAAAGGCTCCTTATTCATTGGGTTGTTGCAATACATTTCGTTCACACAAAGCGTGAACGCGCTCGAAGGGGGATCCATCCCCGCCCCGGCCGAGGAACGAATCCTTAAGCGAAACCGGCAATGTTGCCATTCCCGAAGCGCTGGCCGACAGGCCGCGCACGCGGCCAATCCAGTCGCCCAAGCGCCGGGAGCACCTGCACCATCCGGCGGGCTGCCGCGGAAAGTCGGACATCCCGAAAGCGCAACGGCAGTTCCTCCGCGCTGAAGGCGCGCGGTGGGAGCGGCGAGAATCAGCCTTGCGGCGGGGCGCGGGCCTGGTAGAACGCCGGGGCGGGCGCGGCCGTCACGGGCGGCTCGCTCAACGGCTGCCCGGCCACCACGTCGAGGGCCGGCATGGCGGCGGCGGCGTCCGGCGCGAAGCTCGCGCCGATGATCTGGCAGATGGGGCAGTCGTCCTCGTCGACAATCGGGATCGACTTGCCGCCGTGGGTACACACGCAACAAGATTCGGTGTTGAATCCGATCGAGGGCTCGTCGGGCGTTTCGCCCAGCACGAGCACGCGCTCGCCCACGATCACCCCGTGGCCGAGGCCGGGAATCAAGTGCAGGCCCTCGCCCAGGCCGGCGACGATTGTCAGCAGGGCGGCCAGCGTCCAGGCGGCGGTTCGGCCTAGGGCGTTCGGGTTCACGGGTTGGGGTGTTGGATGGTGTTGCGGGGCAGGGCGAAATTGAGAATCAGTCTCAGCACTCGAAATCTCATTATAGTGCAATCCGCCCACGCCAGTCAAGCGCCCGGAATCATTTTTTTTCCGTCCCAACAAACGTGCACCGAGGAGGGGCGCAGCATACCTCGGGAATACGCCATGCTACGCATGTCGGCAATGATGGCCGAAAACATGGACCTGTCCCGGATTATTCATATACGTAGGGTGGGTCAAGGTCGCGTAGATCGTTGGTGGGGCTGCACAAGCCGCAATCAAGCTGATTTGCAGCCCGCTTGCCTGGAAGCACGTCGGCGGTAGCGACCGATGACCCACCAAAGAAGCGGCTTGTTTGACCCACCCTACCTATCGTGAATAATGCGGGCTGTCCCCCGTGAACGCTTACGAGAAATCTAACCCGATTGGCATAACTGCGGCAAAGACCTACAATGGATCGCCAGTATCCGTCACGAGCTTCTCATCGAGCGTCGTGCAGCGAAGAGTCTTGCCCGAATCGCATTGCCCCACCGAGAAATCGTATGAATTATCAGGCGTTTATCGACCAACAGGTGGCGGCTATCCGGGAAGCCGTGGGCGAGGGGCTCGCCATCAATGCCCTCAGCGGGGGGGTCGATAGCTCCGTCGTTACCGCCCTCGGCCACCGCGCCCTCGGCGACCGGCTCCGCAGCGTGTTCGTCGACAGCGCCCTGATGCGCCAGGACGAGCCGCAGTTGGTGGTCGACATGTTCGCCAAGTTGGACATCCCCGTCGAGGTGATCGACGCCCGGTCCGAATTCCTCGACGCCCTGCGGGGCCTGATCGACCCGGAAGAGAAGCGCCACGCCGTGACCAACACCTTTTACGAGAAGGTGTTCGGGCGGATCGTGCGCCAAAGCGGCGCCACGCACCTGCTGCACGGCACCATCCTGACCGACATCGAGGAGACGGTCGATGGGATCAAACGGCAGCATAACATCCTCGCGCAACTGGGCATCGACCCGAAGGACGCGTACGGCTACCACGTGCTGGAGCCGCTCAAGACGCTGCGGAAGGACGACGTGCGCCAGCTCGCCCGGGCACTGGGCTTCAATGAGGAACTTGCCGATCGGATCCCCTTTCCCGGCCCGGCCCTGGCCACGCGCATCGTGGGCGAGGTCACCGCCGAGCGGCTGGAGACGGTCCGCCGCGCGACGGCCATCGTCGAGGAGGAGCTGGCCGGCTGCGGCGCGTTCCAGTACCTGGCCGTATTGCTCAGCGACCGTGCGACGGGCATTCGCGACGGCCGCCGCGAGTTCGGGCAGATCATTGTCGTCCGTTGCCTCCACAGCACCGACGCCCGAACGGCCACCCCCGTCGAGCTGCCCTGGGCCACGCTGCACCGCATTTGCGAGCGGGTGACCGCCCTTCCCGGCGTCAACCGCTGCCTGTACGACCTGACCCCGAAACCGCCGGCGACGATCGAGTATATTTAGCCGTATATTTGAGACGCAAAACAACCATCAACCATCTTGCAAAGCTACTTCACAAACGTCTCATGTCGGCCTGACCCTAGAGAAACTGTGACCCCAGAGAAAATTGACTTTCTTGGCCGTCTAGGCGATAATGTACATGAAGGCTATTTAGTTCGTTTTTATCGTGGAGGGAAAGCCATGCAGATTCCCATGAACAAAGCCCGGGGGCAATTCGCCGAAATCCTCAATCGGGCGGCCTACGGCGGCGAACGGATCATCCTGGAGCGACGCGGCAAGCCGGTGGCGGCGGTGGTGTCGATGGAGGACCTCGAAGACCTGGCGGCTCTGGAGGACGAGGCCGACCTGAGGGCAGCACTGCGAGCCCGGAACCAAAAAGGCCGCATCCCGCTGGCCGACGTGAAGACCCGACTGGGAATGTAGTCGCCATGGCGCAGCAAGGGCGACGATACGACATCTATTTCAAGCCGTCGGCCGAACGGGAACTCCGTCGGCTGCCCGAGGATCAACAGCGGCGGCTGGTCGCGGAGGTCGAGCTGCTGGCCTTCGATCCCCGTCCCGTTGGCGTCGTGAAGATGGCGGGGGCCGAAAACCTATGGCGGATTCGAGTGGGGCGGTATCGGGTGGTGTATGAAATCTGCGACCGAGAAGTGGAGATTCTTGTTCTTCGGATCGGCCACCGAAAAGACGTCTACCGAGCGAAAAAAGGCAAGTGATGACATGGCGAGGCGGTCCACGACCTTTTCGCCCTCGTGTTTTCGCCCTCGTGTTTTCGCCCCGTCCCAGCTCTCCCCCGGATTGCGTTCTGACCCGGGCAAGCGTATTCTAAGTACGGACATTGGCGAACATGCTCCATGCATGGGTCAGCAGACTAGTCCTATTGAGGGCCGCGTTTCGGGCAGCTAGTTCCCGCGCACGTCCGCCCGCGCCGCGTGGAATAACCTTCCAGTTTGTCGCTCCCTCGCCTGGGGGTGGAATACGGCTCGACAGACAGGCTGGAAGCCTACCCCACGAGTTAGTCGTTCACAGGGGGACTGTCCCCTTCGCATGCAGCGCATCACAGGAACAAACATCGTGCCAAGAAGAGACGACATCCACAAAGTTATGATTATCGGTTCCGGTCCCATCGTCATCGGGCAGGCGTGCGAGTTCGACTATTCGGGCACGCAGGCGTGCAAGGCGCTACGGAGCCTGGGCTACGAGGTCGTGCTGGTGAACTCCAACCCGGCCACCATCATGACCGACCCCGGCATGGCCGACGCCACCTATGTCGAGCCGCTCACACTCGACAGCCTGGCCGATATTATCGCGAAGGAGAAGCCCGACGCGCTGCTGCCGAACCTGGGGGGCCAGACGGGCTTGAACCTGGCCTCCGAGCTGCACAAGGCGGGCGTGCTGGCCGAGCACGGGGTGAAGGTGATCGGCGTGCAGCTCGACGCCATCGAGCGCGGCGAGGACCGCCAGGCGTTCAAGGACACCATGAATCGGCTGGGCATCGAAGTTCCCCGCAGCGAAATCGCCTGCACGATCGAACAGGCCGAGGCCATCGTCGAGCGCGTCGGCCTGCCCGTGGTCGTCCGCCCCGCCTACACCATGGGCGGCACCGGCGGCGGGCTGGTGTTCAACATGGACGAGTTCCGCACCGTGGTGCAGCGGGGGCTGGCGGCCAGCCGGGTCAGCCAGGTGCTTATCGAGGAATCGGTGCTGGGTTGGGAAGAGTTGGAACTGGAAGTGGTGCGCGACGCGAAGAACCAGATCATCACCGTCTGTTTCATCGAGAACGTCGACGCGATGGGCGTCCACACGGGCGATTCGTACTGTACGGCGCCCATGCTCACCATCAGCAAGGAACTGCAAGAGCGGCTCCAGAAGTACGCCTACGACATCGTCGAAGCCATCGAGGTGATCGGCGGCACGAACGTCCAGCTTGCCCACAACCCGAAAACCGGCCGCGTGGTGGTCATCGAAATCAACCCGCGCACCTCGCGGTCCTCGGCCCTGGCGTCGAAGGCCACGGGGTTCCCCATCGCCCGGGTATCGGCGCTTCTGGCGAGCGGCCTGACGCTCGACGAACTTCCCTACTGGCGCAAGGGGACGCTGGAGAAGTACGAGCCCTCGGGCGATTACGTGGTGGTGAAGTTCGCGCGCTGGGCGTTCGAGAAGTTCCCCAGCCTGACCGACAAGCTGGGCACGCAAATGCTGGCCGTCGGCGAGGTGATGAGCATCGGCAAGAATTACAAGGAGGCGTTCCAGAAGGCCGTCCGGTCGCTGGAGATCGGCCGATACGGGCTGGGGTTCGCCAAGGGCTTCCACGAGCTGCCCCTGGAGGAGCTGATGCGACGGCTCTCGGCGGCTACCAGCGAGCGGCAGTTCCTCATGTACGAGGCGCTGCGGAAGGGGGCCGGCGTGGAAATCCTCCACGAGCGCACGCACATCAAACCGTGGTTCATCGAGCAGATGAAGGAGTTGGTCGAGCTGGAGGAAAAGTTGCTGGAATACCGCGGAGGCCTGCCGCCGGACGACCTGCTCACCCGGGCCAAGAAGGACGGTTTCGCCGACCGGTACCTGGCCAGGCTGCTGGGCGTGAAGGAGGCCGAAATACGCGAGCGGCGCAAGGCGTTGGGCGTGGTGCACGGCTGGCACGCGGTGCCCGTGAGCGGCGTGGAGGACGCGGCCTACTACTACTCAACCTACAATGCGCCCGATACGATCGAGCCCACCGAGGGGCGGAAGATCATGGTCCTCGGCGGCGGGCCGAACCGGATCGGCCAGGGGATCGAGTTCGACTACTGCTGCGTCCACGCCGCCTTCGGCATCCGCGACGCCGGCCTCCAGTCGATCATGGTCAACTGCAATCCCGAAACCGTCTCGACCGACTACGACACCTCGAACCGGCTCTACTTCGAGCCGCTCACCGTCGAAGACGTGCTGAGCATCTACGAGAAGGAGCAGCCCGAGGGCGTGATCGTGCAGTTCGGCGGGCAAACGCCGCTGAACATCGCCCGCGAACTGGCCGAGGCCGGCGTGCGCATCCTGGGCACCTCGCCGGAGTCGATCGACCTGGCCGAGGACCGCGACCAGTTCCAAAACATGATGCACGATTTGGGCATTCCCCAACCTGAAAACGGCATGGCCGCCACGGAAGACGAGGCGCTCGAGGTGGCGCGGCAGATCGGCTATCCGTTGATGGTCCGCCCGTCGTTCGTGCTGGGCGGCCGGGCCATGGAGGTCGTACACGACGAGCCGATGCTGCGCCGCTACCTGGCCGCGGCGGTCGAGGTGTCGCCCGAACGGCCGGTGCTCATCGACCGGTTCCTGGAGAACGCCATCGAGGTGGAGGCCGACGCCCTGGCCGACGGCACCGACGCCTTTGTGCCCGCGGTGATGGAGCACATCGAGCTGGCCGGCATCCACTCGGGCGATTCGGCGTGCGTGATCCCGCCCATCAGCATCGCTCCGAAGCACATCGACACGATCCACCAGTACAACCGGAAGATCGCCATCGAGTTCCAGGTGGTGGGGCTGATGAACATCCAGTACGCCATTGCCAACGATACGGTGTACGTGCTGGAGGCGAACCCGCGGGCCAGCCGCACCGTGCCGCTGGTGTCGAAGGTGTGCAGCATTCCCATGGCGCGCATCGCCACGGAAATTGTGCTGGGCAAGAAGCTTGCGGACCTGGGCCTGGGCCGGAAGGTCATCCCGCACTTCGGCGTGAAGGAGGCCGTCTTCCCGTTCAGCATGTACCACGAGGTCGATCCGGTGCTGGGGCCCGAAATGCGCAGCACGGGCGAGGTGCTGGGCATGGCCAACTCGTTCGGCCTGGCGTTCTACAAGGCCGAGGAGGCGGCGCAGTCGGGGTTGCCCCTGGAGGGTACGGTGCTCATCAGCGTGGCCGACCGCGACAAGCCGGCCGTGCTCGAGGTGGCCCGCCGCTTCACCGAGTTGGGCTTCACCATTAAGGCCACCGAGGGCACCCGCCGCTACTTGGCCGAGGCGGGCATCGCGGCCGAAGGCATCTTGAAGCTGCACGAGGGGCGGCCCAACATCGCCGACGCGATTACCAACGGCGAGATTCACCTGGTCATCAACACGCCCAAGGGCAAGGAGAGCAAGCAGGACGATTCGTACATCCGCAAGACGGCCGTGCGCCGGAAACTGCCCTACATTACCACGCTGTCGGCCGCCCTGGCCGCCGCGAAGGGCATTGCCGCCTACCGCGCCGGCCGCGAGCAGGTGAAAAGCCTCCAGGAATACCACGCCGATATTCGGTAACGCCGCAAACGTCGCAATGTTGGAGTGCACGCTTCAGCGTGCCGGATTCAGATGATGCCGGGTTCGCACGCTAAAGCGTGAACTCCAGCAGGGCCGGTTGCGGCTTCAGTTGCCAGTTCATTCCGCGGCCACCAACCCCCGAGCAAAAACCGATGGATTACCGACGCATTATTCCGTGTTTGGACGTGAAGGACGGCCGGCTGGTCAAGGGCGTCCACTTTGTCGAGCTGAAGGAACTGGGCGACCCGGCCGAAAGCGCCGCCGCGTACAGCGCCGCCGGGGCCGATGAACTGGTGTTCCTCGACATTACGGCCACCGTCGACAACCGGCAAACCCTGCTCGACGCCGTGCGGCGAACCGCCGAGCGGATTTCCATCCCGCTGACCGTCGGCGGCGGCATCCGATCGGTGGCCGACGTCGACGCACTGCTGAGCGTCGGCGCGTCGAAGGTGTCGATCAATACGGCCGCCGTTGGCAACCCCGAACTGGTACGCGAGGCGGCCGATCGGTTCGGCTCGGAGCGCATTACCGTGGCCATCGATACGCGGAAATCGGCGGAATGCCCCTCCGGCTTCGAGGTGATGGTGCGGGGCGGGAGGCAAGGAACGGGGCTCGACGCCGTGGCCTGGGCGAAGCAGGTCGAGGAACTCGGCGCCGGCACCCTGCTGCCCACCAGCATGGACGCCGACGGCACGCAGGACGGATACGACATCCGCATGACCCGCGCCATCGCCGACGCCGTGCGCATTCCCGTCATCGCCTCCGGCGGCGCCGGCACGCTGGAACACCTGTACGAGGCCATCGTCGAGGGCCACGCCGACGCCGTGTTGGTGGCCTCCATCGCGCACTTCGGCAAGTACACCATCGCCCAGATGAAGCAGTACCTCGTGGAGCGGGGCTGCGCGTGCCGCATGGCCGAGGGAACTGAATAGAGGCACTTCGGTTTTTGGGTGCAGCCTGCTTTTGCGGCGGGCGGCGCCGCGGCGTGTGCCTACTACATTGGCGCGGCCTGCACTCAGAAACGGTAAGCCGTCGTAACCCAATAACCTACCGAATTGCGTGGGATAGGCTTCCAGCCTGTCGCCGGAAAAGACAGGCTGAAAGCCTATCCCACGCTTGAAGTTCCCGGTAGTTTATTGTTTTACACCGCCTAACCGTTCACGGGGCGGCGCTGGCTGTTTTCTCTGCTCGACGCGAAGGGGACAGTCCCATTTTCGAGGCGGAAACGGTGGCTCATTGGGCAAAAACGCCCTTTGTGCCGCGAAAATTGGGACAGTCCCCCTGTGAACGGTTACCAGAAACGGAAGTGCCGGTAAACTTGTCTCTGCCGGTCGCCTATCTTCGCGTGAAGTCGCCGCAGCTTGCCGTCCGAAACCAGGAAACATGCCCCTGCGCAAACTCAAACCGAAGCGTCCTCGCCCCCCGCGGGCGCGCAGCGCCGCGGAGAGCTACCTTGCGGCGTTTGTCGATTACTCCTTGGGCGAGTGCCGGCTGGCCGAGAACACAGTGGCCGCGTATCGCCGCGACATCCGGCGATTCGTCGAGTGGCTGGCCGGGCGGGGCGTGGGCGAGTTGTCGATCCGCGACCTTGCCGACTACGCCGGGTGGCTGTACGGCAAAGGCCTGGCGCCGGCCAGCATCGCCCGGCACCTGGTGTCGCTGAAGGTCTTCTTTCGGTATCTGCAACTGGAGGGGGTGCTCCGGGAGAATCTGGCGGAACTGTTGGGCAGCCAAGCCCTTTGGGAGCGGGTGCCGAGGGTGCTCAGCCCCACACAGGTCGAGCAGTTCCTCACCGCCCCGAAACGGACCGACCCGTGCTGGCGGCGCGACCGGGCGATGCTCGAGTTGCTTTACGCCACGGGGTGCCGGGCCTCGGAACTGTCGAACCTGCAGCTTGCCGACCTGCACCTGACCGAAGGCTTCTGCCGCTGCCGCGGCAAGGGCGATAAGGAGCGTCTGGTGCCGTTGGGCCGGCAGGCGGCGGCGGCGGTGGAAGCCTACTTGGAGCATGAGCGCCCCGCCCTGGCCGCCCGCGCGGGCGCCGCCACCCCCGGCTGGCTGCTGCTTTCGTACCGGGGGCGCCGGCTACTGCGGGAACGGGTGTGGGAGTTGGTCAAGCGGTATGCAGCGCGCGTGGGCGCGCCGGGCGACATCAGCCCGCACACGCTGCGCCACAGCTTCGCCACACACCTGCTGGCCGGCGGGGCCGATTTGCGGCAGTTGCAGGAGATGCTCGGCCACGCCAGCATTGCGACCACGCAGATTTACACCCACGTGGACACCGGCCGGCTGAAGGCCGTGCACGCCCAATTTCATCCGCGGGCGTGAGCCGGGGCTACGGTTCGGGGCGGGGCGGGGCGAACTTGATTTTCTCGCAAACGCGAATGACATTCCCCTCCGGCCCCACATAGCCGGATACCGCCGTAATCGCGTCCATGACGTATTCGAACTGGAGCCCGTAGTCGGCGTCGATCTCGACCTCGGCGGCATCCTGGATGTTCGGGCCGGTGGTATCGCCGACAATCCGCCGGACCTCCTGGTTCAGTTCCCCGAAGTCCCGCCCGAGGGGGGTCTCGCCCATCCGGATTTCCGAAAGGTGGCCCGTTCCCGTGGCTCGCAGGCGGACTATGATGGGTGGAATTTGGAGTTCGTCGTCCGGGATGCCTTCGCTGGGGGCGGCGATGGGCATGCGGATGTTGAAGTCGCCCTCGGGGGAGACGATTTTGAAGGTCATGATGAAAAAGACGAGCAACTGGAACACGATGTCGATCATCGGTGTCATCTGGAGCTGAACTTTTTCACCGCTGCGTTCGGAATGGCGGACTTTCATCGGTCAAAGCACTCCCCGGGTTGTAGGGGATCGGTTGTCGGTAGAAAACGGCAGTTCATGGGGCGGGCCGGCGCCGGGCGCCTAACTCGATCTTCGTTCGGCCTGTTTCGCGCGCAGGGCGAACCGTTCGAAGCCCGTCTTCTGGCATTCCTGGATCACCTCCTGCACCCTTCCGGCCTTGGCGCGCATGTCGGCGCGGATGACGATGGTGGCGCGGCCGACGCTCTTGCCCGGCGTGGCCTCGAGCACCTCACGCTCCCGCCGCAACGGCACCCCCAACCGCTCGATGGCAAACTCCTCGCCTCCGAGCAGGATGGTGCCCTCCTTGGTAAGCTGCAGGGTGATGGCATCCTCCAGCGGGGCGTCCGGCGGCTGGGCCAACTCGCTGGTCGGCAGCCGGATGCGTTCGTGCTGGTCGGCCTCGGTGAAGTTGATCAGGACCATGAAGAACGCGATCAACTGGAAAGTCATGTCGATCATGGGCGTCATGTCGCCCTCGGCAAAGCCAGACCGGGCTCGGACCCGCTCCTTCTGTTTCGGCATCGCGCCACTCCAACTAAATTGAAGACTTCTCCGGTATGTACGTCAGTCCACCCGCCGCCGGCTAGCTTTTCTTGCCCACGCTGGCGAAGCGGCTCATCAGGCCCTCGCTGAGGATTCCCACCTCGAGCACCAGGCGTTGCACCCGGTTGCGGATGAGGTTGTAGGCGGCGATGGCCGGAATGGCGATGAACAGCCCGACCAGCGTGGTGAACAACGCCGTCGAAATACCGGCGGCCAACTCGGCCGGGCGGGGCGCGGTGGGCGAGCGGGCGATAACGCTAAACGAGGCGATCATACCCTGCACGGTCCCGAGCAGTCCGACCATGGGGCTGACCGTGCCGATCAGGGCCATGTAGCTGAGGCGGTGTTCCATTTTCATATTCTCTTCTTCGCCCACCTCCTGCATGGCCTCGATGGCCTGCTCGTATCCGGCGGAAAGCTTCGCCAGCCCGGCGGAAAGGACCTGGCCGAGGAACGATTCGTCGTTCTTGGCCATCTCGTACGCCTCCTGGTACCGCTTCTCGTTCAGATGCGCCTCGAAGCCCTCGACCAATGCCACCGGCACGACGTTCTCCCGCCGGGCCATCAGCAGGTTCATGACGAACAGGGCCACCAGGGTGAACGAGAGGCTCAGGAACACCACGCTGTACATCCAGCCGAGCGACCGGAACATCCACTGTAACATGGGCTCCCCCCGGTCCGTATCGGTATCCGCCGCGGCGGGCTGCCTGGCGGGCGCCTCCTCGTCAAGAAAATCGTCGTCCTGGGCCATGGCGGCCCTTTCTCCGACCAGGGCGACGGCCGAGAACGCCCCCAAGACCATCAACAACAGGACCCAGGAGCACAAGCCCGCTCCAAGCCATCCCGATAAAAACCGATGCCGCATTGTGACCTCCACAAGTAAAGGAAACTCTGAATTTTTGGTATGTCGCGGGTAAGTCCCCGAATGTCGGGCGGCCCCGCTACTTCTAGTGTAACAAGCCGGTACAAGTTCCGCAAAGCCCTAACCGCACTTTGTTTCGCACGGCGGGGAGGTAAATTATTCCCCGCGGGTCTTCACCGGGGACGGACCCCTTCGGCCGGCGGCCGAGGGGGTCCGCGGCGCCCTAATTGGTCCAGGGGCTGTTGGGGTACTGCTCCTGGAGTATCTGCTGGGCCCGAACCGCCTCCTCCGTCCTGCCGACCTCGTTCCACAACTTGGCCAGATGGGAGAGGGCCTCGGCGTGGGCGTCGCCGACCTGGAAATACAGGGTGTCGACGTGCAGGTAGGCCAACAAGGCGTCTTGAACCCGCCCCGCCCTCCGATGGGCCGTTCCCAGGGCGTTGTACGCGCGGGCGTGCGTTTCGATGTCCTCCGGATCGACCTTCATGAGGATTCCCTCGACCGCCTTGATGGCTTCGTCCGGGCTGCCGGTCAAGGCCTGGCAAACGGCTTTGCCCAGCCGCGCGGCCCGCCGTTGGGTTTCCGCCAACTCGCCGTCGGCCTTCGTGGCAAGCACCGTGTCGAACGCCTGGGCGGCCTCGTCGACGTTGCCTTGGGCCAGCCGGGCGCGCCCCAGCGCCACCCCTGCCCGCATCTGGTAGTCGGCCCAGGGAGCTTTGGCAAGTTCCGCGTAAAACTTCTCCGCGGTGGCGTGCTGCCCGTGGGCCACCAGCAGGTCGCCGATCACCTCGTTGGCTTCCAGGAAGCGGTAGTGCCCCCGATTCTGTTGGGCGAACCTGTTCATGTGGCGGCCGGCCTCGCGGAGGTCGGCATTTCCCTGCAGGGCGATTTGCGCGCGGCAATAAGCTGTCAGGTAGTCGATCTCCTGGAGAATCTCGCGGCGCGCGACCGTGTCGCGGTCGATCCGCTCCAGGGCCGCCAGGGCGTTTTCATACGCCCGGTTGGCGATGTGCCCGCGAGCGGTTTGCATCCCGCCGGGCTCGTTTGCATACATGAGCGACTCGATCTGGTTGACCGGGATTGTTTGCTCGACGGCCTGCACCTCGATGACGACCTGCGTGGGCGACATCTGGATGATCGGCCCGCGATAGTTCTGGCCTCCGGCGCGGATGGTGTCGTTGCCCTGGGCGGGCAGCGCGCCGATCAGCACCAGGGCGGTAAGAAAGCCGACGTGGCGGAACCTCATTGGGAATGTCATTGGAAAAAAAACTCCTCGATAGGGTGAGTTGTGGATGGCCGTTCTCCGGCGGCCGGCCCCGGTCGGGGGGCCGGCGGGGTCTAGTCGTCGATTTCGATTTTTTCGCGTTCGGGCAGTCCCGTGGGCGACTCGCCCAGCAGTTCCTGGATTTTTTTGTACAATTCCTCATACTTGGGAGCCCACTGCTCGCCTCCCATGTCCGGGAACAACCGCTGGATGATGCGGATGTCTTCCTTGGCCCGTTGGAGGGTTTTCTGCCGTTCGCTGCCGGAGAGGCTGAGGGCGTAGTCCATGCGGCAGTGGGCCAGGTTGTAGCGCGCCTCGTGGAACACGTTGGCATGCTGGGGGCTGCGCGACACGCGGTTGGCGATCCGCCCCCAGCCCCAGAACTGCTGGTATTTCCGGCTGCCGAACATGGCCAGTCGGTAGTAAGCGGGTTTTTCGGCGCCGAGGGCTTGGTAGGTGTAGGCGGCCTCGAGTTGCGCGTCGATCACCATGGGCTCGTCCTCCAGGATGGCCCGCAGCAGTTTCAACGCGTCGTCGTACCGTTGGAGCCGCCGGAGGCAGCGGGCGAGGCGCACTTGGATGCTCCTTTGGGCGCGCGGCGGTCCGAACTCGGGGTCGTCGCGGAGTTCGCGCAGGATGGTCATGTACCCTGCCACCGCCCGCCCGTAGTACGCCTTGGCGTCGGTCGGCAGGCGCTGCCCGCCCGGATCCAGACCGGCTCCCAGGCCGTAGAAGGTCTCGGCAATCCAGTTCAAGGAACTGAAGGTATTGCCGGGTCGCTCGAGAATTCGCTCGAGGAACAGTTCGAACCCTTTGGAGACGTCGCGCTGTTCGGCGAGTTTCCCCTCGCTGCGCAGCATTTCGAGTTGCTGTTCCAGGTCCCTGCCCAGGCTGATGTAGATCTGCGTCAGTTGCTGTTCGGCATCGGCGTCGCCCTGCTGCTGGATGGTCTGTTCGAGGTCTTCCATGACGGCTTCGGCCTTGTCGAGTTCCTTCTGACCCACGTACGCGCGCAGGGCGGCCTTGTACGTTTCCACGCGAAAGGCGCCGCGGTCGGTCACTTCGGCGTCGTCGCGAACCAGGGTCATCGCTCCGATCACCGGATCGTCGAGCCACTGCACCGCGCCGGCCGGGTCGTTCTGGTTGACCAGGATTTGGGCCAGCGACAGGACGGCCGTACACAGCGTGTACGTGACGGGGCCGCCCTGCTCGACGTGTTCCTTCATCCGCTTTACGCCGCGCTCGAGCACCTGTTTGGCCCCGTCGACCAGGGCCGTAAGTTCCTGCTGGTCGGGTCGCTGGTCCTCGGGAAGCCGGAGCTTCCGCGCGTAGTCGGCCCACAGCGTTTGGCCGATGAGCAGTTCGGCCTCGCCGCGTTGCGGCGCCGTATCGGGGATGTTCGCCAGGTACTCGCGCGCCTGATCGAGTTGCTCGCTGACCACCGCACTGCGCACGAGCATCATCCAGGCATCGGCGCCGTCGGGGGTGTCGGGCCATCGCCTGGTGATGAACCCGGCGATGCCGACCATCCGGTCGATCTCCCACTGCCGGTCCTGATCGGGGGTAGCGTCGCTGAAGAGTTTCGCGTAGGCGGCCAGGGCGATCTTGGCCCCCTGCCGCGCCGCGATCCCGCTCGGATACCGCCGCGCGAGAAACTCGCCCGTCACGGCGGCGCGGTAGTAGTCGTCGCGCATCCAGTACAGGAAGGCGAGGTAATAGCGCACCACGTTCAGGTCGTCCGGCTCGACGGTTTCGTCGGCCAGGCGCATGGCAAGGCGGAAATACTCCAGCGCCTTCTCCGCGGCCTCCGCCCGCTCGTCCGGTTCGAGGCCGGCCATCTGGACTTTGTCCAACTCGCCCTTGCCCCGATCCCGCGCGTCGGCAAACTTGGTCGGCTCGCCCTCCTCCCGCTCGATCCCCAGTTCCGCCAGACGCTCCCGAGCGCGGCGCTGATGTTCACCGGGCATCCGGGCGACGAACTCGAGTGCCCTGCGGGCGTCGGCGTGGGCTGCCGCCCGCAGCTTCGACTCGGCCGGATCGTCCTCGTTGAGGGTCTTGGCGTACTCGGCCGCGGCCACGCCGGTGTAATACCGGATGGCCAGCCCCTCGACGCCCGTTCCCTCCGCGCCCCGCGCCGCGTCCAGCCAGGCCAGTCCGCGGTCCATCGCCCGCTTGTATTCCTTCACGTTCGGCAGCAGACACGTCTCGAGCTTCAACGCCGTGACGCGATGGGCCAGAGCCCGGAATGCAGCGTGGTCGGCGGGTTGCTCGAGCAGTTCCTCGAACGCATCGAACGCCCGCTTGTGATCGCCCAATTCTTTGTAGCAGCGCCCCTCCCACATTCGGGCGTAGAGCCCTACCAGGCGGGTGCTATACAATTCGTACACCTTGCCGTATCGTTCGGCGGCCTCGGTCATCACCTCTTTGAACTCATCGCTGTCCCGGGGATAGGTCAGTGCTGTTTCGAACTTCACACCGCCCAGCGCCATGCGGGCTTCGAGGATGTCGCCGCGCACCTGGTTGCGCTCCTCGATCTGTTTTGTCTGTTTTGGGTCGATGAACTTCGGAAATCGCTCGTGCTCCTCGATCGCCTGCGACTCCTGCTCCTGGAATACCACCTCGGCTTCGTCCAACAGTTTGCGCGCCGCGGTGGCGTGGCGGGTTCGCGCCCCCTCGCTTTCGGCCTCGTCGGCCTTTTCTCGCTCAATGCGCCCGCGCTGCACCAGCAGATTGGCAAGTTGGGATCGGGCGGAAAAGATCAGAGGATGGCCCGGCTGCTCCTTGACGAATCGCTCCAGGTGCGTCTTGGCCTGCTCGAGGCGCTTTTCGCGCTCGGCCATCACCCGGCCGGTCATTGCAGCATTGATGAGCGTGACCCCGGCCTCGTAATCGATCACTTCCTCGAACTCGGGATCCACCAGTGGGCTGTCCGCCATGGTCTCCAGGTAGTAGAGGACTTCCTCGTACAGCCCCCGTTCCCGCAGGGCTTCGACAAGCCGCCGACTGTCTCCCCGAGCCTGGCTCGATGTGACCGCCACCAGCACCGCGGCAACCGACACGATCCCCAGGCCGGCCAAGCTGCCGGGTTGCCTCCGCCAAATCAACATTTTCATCTCCTTGCGCTGAACGAAACGAACCCCCAGCGAAAAACCAGCCACCAGGGAGGGTTTTGGCCACCTAATCAAGATGGCTCCGAAGCCTCCTGCCCAGGCGTGCCTGAATAAGGCGCTTACTTTTACACTAACCCATGTCGGACCCGTATACAAGCTACGGCCCGATGATGTTTTTTGGCTCTTCCGTTTTTTGGCTCTTCCGTTTTTTGGCTCTTCCGTTACTAGGTGCAGAGTAACCGTTCACGGGCCGACCGGCCGAAGGGGACAGTCCCATTTTCGCGGCGAAAGAGCGTTCATCACGAGGAATCCCCTCTCCGCCGCGAAAATTGGGACAGTGCCCCGTGAACGGTTACGGTGCCATCAGCCTTACTTCACCTACGCGCACGACGCCGTTCCGCACCTGGAAACGGAAGAGCCTGTTTTTGTAGCCCCCAAATGTCTCTACCTCGCAGCACCTCCGCGATATGGCCGGGCCTTGATTGCCCCCCGCACGACTTCCGCGAAATCGCGAAACGAGGGTTCTTGCCACACCTCGGTGTCGAGTTGCTCAAGCAGGTCTGCCATGGCGGCAAGCGTGCCGGGGCGAGGGCGGAGTTGCGTATACACGCTTCCTCGCAGGAGTTCCCCGGCCTCCGCTACCGCAAGGGCGGCCTGCCACGGCGGCGGCGCCTCGATCCACGTTGCCGGCAGATCGCCGTGCCGGAGGACCACCGTTTCGCGCTGGAGCGAACCGGTACCCGGCTCGCGCCACGAGAGTTCCGCCGTGGCCAGCACGTCGCCGGCGCTCAAACCCTGCCGGAGGCCGGCGTCGAACAACACCGTGCTCGACTGGCCCGAGTGCAGGGCGCTGACCGTTTCCATCGTCTTGGCTCCGGGTTCGTGGCCCAGGAGCCGGTAAAAGCCTACTGCCTTCGGGTCGAACCGGACCGCGAAGCGAACGCTTTCGGCCACCACTTGCGGCTGGCCGGTAATCGCCTCGCGCAGCGTCCGGGTGAAGCGGCGCGGGTCGTCGGCGTTCCACAACCGTCCTCCGCCCGCCTCGGCAAACCCCCCTAGCTGGAGGTTCAACGAATCCGGCATCGATCGGGTATCGACCACGTGCAGGTTGATCCCTTCGCGCGCGGCCTCGGCGAGGTGCTGCTCGATGCGGGCAGCCTCATTAAGGGGTAAATCCGGCAGCCCCTTGGTCAGCAGGACCACCACTGGTTTCGCCTTCCGCGAGGACTCGCCGGAACCGTAGGCGAGGCTGTAGGCGGCGGCCAACCCGGCGCCGGGATTGGTCGTGTCCTGGTTGGAGATGCGGCCGAGGGCTGCTTGCAGTCGTTCGGCGTCGCCGGGCCCGGCGTGCGCGGCCAGCACTTCCGCGGTGCGGTGAAATGCCACCAGCGAAAGCCGGTCGTCGGGCTCGAGCCAACGGCACAGATCCGCCACGGCCCCTCGCAGCATGGAGAGCCGCTGCGGCCAGTGGGCCCCGGCCGTGGCGTCGGCCGCCAGAATCAAGTGGACCGGCGGACGCGGCACCGGCGCCACCTCGGCCGCTTGGACTCCCCCTTGCAGCACGAACCTTCCCGGCACAAAGGGACTCGGGCCGCCGAACAGCGACAGCCGAAGAGCCCTGCCGTTCGGCTTCGGCAAGTCGTAGTCCACCGCGGCCAGGAACTCCTCGGTGCGTATCTGTTGCGGCGGCGGGAGCCGGCCTTCGGCCACGCTGCGGCGGGTCAACTCGAAACTGTCGGTACCCCCATGCAGCGGGACCGAAACCTTCCGCAACGATGCGTCGGCCGCCGTGGGAACGAATGGGAACACGCCGTAACGGATCAGAATGCTGGAATCGAAACCCGTCGCGGTCGGCGCAGCAATCCCCTTCGGCCGCAGCGCTTGCGCCTCCTGCCAACCGGGCGGCTCGTCGAACGGCTCGTGGGCCCCGAACGGCCGCCACCGGTACAGCATGACATCGAGCAGAGGGTCCGCTCCGCCGGGCAAGCCACCGCCCAGCAGCGCAAAATCATCGAGCAACGACGGCCGTCTCGGCGGCGACGGGGCGAGCAGACTGGACGGACTGGGCGGTTCGGGCAATTCGACCGTCGGCCCCGCCACCGATGCCTCGGCAGCCGAGCGGGAATCCGAGCGCGCCGGAAGCTGCACGATGTTCAGCGACGTTTCCGCCGCGCCGGACAGGAGTTCGCCGTCGACGTGCCAGGCCAACTCGGGTTGGGGCTCCGGCGCCGGCGGCAGGCTGGCGATCAGCAGTCCTATCGCGGCCCCGAAGTAGGAGAGGCCGATAGCCGCCATCAGGCTGGCGGCGGCCACCCAGCCGGCGATCCGTCGGAGCTTCAGCCGATAGCCCGGCGTCGCCCGAAGCCTCACGACCACCCGATAGGGTACGGGCACGTTGCGCAGCAGGGCGTCGAGGCCGGCATCGTCGGCGGCCGGCGCGCCCCGGAGGCGGCCGGTGAGGCCGGAGGGCACCGGCACGCCGCGCAGTTGGCCGTCCAGGGCGGCATCGTCGTCCAGGGCCACTTCGCGCAGGCGTGGCGCAAGCCCCCCCGGCACGGTCACGCCGCGAAGCTGAGCGTCGATCCAGGGGTCGGGGTTGGGCTTACGCATGGGGGGGTTGCTGGAAAAACCGAAAAAACGAAATCGCACACCTATTAACTATTTGGCGCTGGCGGCCAATAAATATTCCCGCAATCGCTTTCTGGCCCGGCTCACGCGGGAAAGGACCGTGCCAAGGGGTACCTCGAGCAAATCGGCGGCCTCCTGGTGCGTCAACTCGGCCACGACGACCAGAAGCAGGGTTTCGCGCAGTTCGTCGGGCAGGCGGGTGAGGGCCTGTTGCATTTCATCGGAAATGTCGTCCCGGAGGGGGTCCTCGCCGTCGATGCGTGCGTCGAGTTTCTGGTCCCCGGCAAGCACCGTAGGGGGGTGCGGCTTGCGCCAGTAGTCCACCACGCGGCGCCGCAGGATAGACGCCAGCCACGCACGTTCCCCTCGGCCGTGCTCAAAACGGCGGCGACTATTCCACGCAGAACGATAAGCCTCCTGCACAAGGTCTTCGGCCTGGTGCCGATCGCCGACCATCCTATAGGCCATGCGGTAGAGGGCAGGTCCGTGTTCGTCGACTAAGCGGTTGAATTCGGCCAGCGATAGCGCCAAGTTCGCCGCTCCTTTCCGCCCCACAAACGCCGCATTGCGACCCAAACACCCGCCCGACGCCTCGGGCGCAACGACACAACCCGCCGACGATTCAGTAAAGGTTCGCAACGGCACGGGGGCAATTATTCCCGGACGGGCATTTCCAACCGCCATCATACCATCGCCTCCCGCCGGACGCAATCGTCAAAGGCACACCGGGTGGTGCAAATACCACCCGAACGAGCAGTAATCCTGCCCGCGCCGCCCCCCCGTAAGAATGGATGCCATCCTGCGCGAATCGTACGAGTCCGTGTCGGCCATCGCGGCAAGGCCCATCCCGGCGGCGCGGGGCAATAGTGCCCGGCGCAACGCCCGATTAGCTTGTTGGCCCCCGGCTTGGGGCATACAATAGTAATGTACGCTTTTTGGATCGTCGCCCCATTCCACCTGACTGGCCTGCTGTGGACCGATTTCAACAACATCGTCAGCGCCCGCCGCGGAATTACCTTGCCCGCAAGGAGCAATGGCGCATCTTCCTGATGGTGGTGGCATTGGGGTTGGTGGTGCTGCTGGCACACGAAGTCCGCCACGGGCCCACCATTGGGGGCGCGTTGGAGGCGATGTTTGGCACGGCGGAGCAGGAGAACGGACGACCTCGCGGTGAGGAGGTCGATACGCGCTTGGAACGGGACGAGCCGGAGGACGCCATTCCCGGCACCTTCCTTTCGCCTCGCGAAGTTCGGCCCCTTCCCGAGCCGGCCGACGATTTCTTCCCGGGAGTCCAGCCGGCCTATCTCGAGCCGGTTCGCGATGACACGTTTTTTCGCGGCGCAGAGCACGACGGCTGGTTCCACCTGCTGCGTATTCTTGACGAAGCGGTGCCCGGCGAGTTGGAGGAGGCCTCGCGAGGCCGCGTCAGCTTCGCCCAGCTTTTTCGGCAGTCGAAAGACTACCGGGGGCACTTGGTGCGCTTGCGGGGCACCGTACGGGGGGCCTTTCCGATGTATGCGCCGAAGAACGACTATGGGATCGACCGATATCATCAGCTTTGGCTGTTTCCCGACGACAACCCCTCCTCGCCGATCATCCTGTTCTCCCTGGAAATCCCCGAGGATTTTCCCACCGGCATGGCGCTGGTCGAGCGGGCGGAGGCGACCGGTTTTTTCTTCAAGCGGCTGGCCTACGAGGCGACCGACACGCTCCGAACGGCGCCCTGTGTGCTCGCCGGCGGCATCCGCTGGGAGAAGCCGTCCCCGGCACCGTCGTTAGAACCGGGGGATCCGGGGTCGCCCTGGACGGTGTTCGGCATGGCGATGCTGTTCAGCGCATGCTTGGCCGTGTACATCTACTGGCGCACGCGACCCGGCGGCAATAGCTCGGATCGTCCGGCGGGCCCAAGGGGACACCGTGGATGAGGCGGCGATGGGCGGGTTTCGCAGACCCCCGCCAACTTGCCGCCGCGCACCAAGCAGAGAGGAGAACATTGACCGTGGTTCGAATGATTGCGGTTTCGCTGTTAATAACCGGCTGGGCGGCATGGTCTGCCCGGGCCGAAGTCGAGGAAGCTGCGCTGCCGCCGCAGCCGGGGGAGGTCGACATACCGGCGGAGCAGTCGTCCGGCGACCCGGCCCAGCCCCCGGTTGAGGAGATACCGGACGGCCCCATCACCGGCTCCCGCGACTTGCTCGACCGGTTTGGAATCGACGACAGCCAGTTCGAGCGGCTCACCGACTTCCGCCCGTTTGGTTCCGACGACGCCGAGACGATGCTTCGGGTAATGTACCGGCTGGATCGGTTCCGGCTGGTCGACATCGAGCAGTGGGCCGTGCCGCGCTTCCACGTGGCGGAGGTGTTCGCCGACCCCGCACGTTGGCGGGGTGAAGTGTTCTGGCTGGCCGGCCGCGTCACCGAGGTCGAGAAGCTCGAACCGGTCCTCGAAGTGATCCAGCGGTTCGAGTTGCCTGCCTATTATCGATGCACGGTGCAGATGGAACCGCAAGGTCAACCGGCGCAGGTGCTGGTCCGCGACATCCCCATCGACTGGAAGATCCACGAGGGGCCCTTGGATGAGCGGGCGACATTGTACGGCATCTTCCTGAAGTTTGCCGGGCCCGACGCGGACGAGGCGCTGCCGGTGTTCGTCGCCCCGCGCATCGCGTGGCACCCACCGGGTTTGCCGGGCGATTTGGGGATGGACGCGGGCTTGTTCCAGGGCATTGAGAACCGCCGCCCGCTCTCCGCACGCGACCGGGAGGCGTTCTACCAGCTTCTGGCCGCCGCCGGCCGCGCCAAGCCGGGGCAGCTTGCGGCAGCCGCCCGCCAGGCACTTCTCACCGCATCGAGGCCCCGGGTGTGGACCGACCCGCAAGGCCAGCGCCACTGGTCGGTCGTCCCGCTGTTCAACGAGCCGGCTCGGCAGCACGGGGTGCTGGTGGAACTGGAGGGTACCGCGCGCCGCGCGGAGCGAATCGAGGTGCGCGATCCCGACATCGTGGCCCGGTTCGGCATCGACCACTACTACCAAATTGCCCTGTACCCCCCCGATTCGCAAGGCAACCCGCTCTGGTTCTGCGTACGAGAACTACCCGAAGGCATGCCCCTGGGGGCCGACGGCGAATATGCGGAACACGTGCGGATAGCGGGATTTTTCTTCAAGACCTGGGCGTATCGGCGCGGCCGAATGCCGGAGGAAATCGCCGCCGGCGAGGCGGGCTCCTGGCAGTTGGCGCCGTTGCTGATCGGCAGCCGGGCGGTCTGGTATCCGCCGGCCCTTCCGCAGCCGAACCCGTACATCGGTGCCGTTGCGGGCGGGCTCTTCGTGCTGACGCTGGTTGGCGTGTGGATTGCCGCCTGGCAGTACAGCCGGGGCGACCGGGAATTCCACCGGCGAACCATCGCCAAGGAATACGCGGTCCCCTCGGGCGTGTCGTTGGACGAAATGGAGTTTGAGGCCTCGCCCGAACCCGACTTCCGGCATCTGGCCGAAGCGGAACGGGAGGAGAACGCCAAGGTGGACGGCGCCGGCGGCCCGTAACGGGGCGCTCCGAAATAACCTTGTCAATGGAGCCGCCACGCCCCTGGGCCTGGGGCAGGTGTTACTCCTCGGCCTCCAGCATCACGGGCACCTGAACGGAACGGCCTTCGCGCAGGACGGTAATCACCACGCGGTCGCCCGGATCCTTGCCCTCGATGACGTCGAGGAACTCGTCGGCCGTGTTCACCTTCCGGCCGTCGACGCTGAGGATCAAGTCGGCCGCCTTGCGGTCGATCGTCTGGTACTCGTACACGAAGGGGCCCTGCCGCTTGCGGTGGCGTTCGACCTTGGGGCCCCGCAGCCCGGCCTTCTCCGCCGGGCCGCCGGGCGCCAGTTGGGCAATAAGCAGCCCGTCGGCCGTTTGGTACACGCGTGCGATGCCGACGTCGGGCCGCGTAACCCGACCCGACTTGATCAACTGCGGCACCACCCGCAGCACCGTGTTCACCGGAATGGCGAATCCCACCCCGGCGCTCTCGCCCGTGCGGCTGGCGATGGCCGTGTTCATGCCGATCATCCGCGCGCGGGAATCGAGCAGCGGCCCCCCTGAACTGCCCGGGTTGATTGCCGCGTCGATCTGGATGATCGACTTCATGGTTCCCCGGCGGCTGCGGCGAGGCAGCGTGCGGTTGAGGCTCGAAATAACCCCCGTGGTGAGCGTACGCTCCAGCCCGAACGGATTGCCGATCGCATACACGTTCTGCCCGACCAGCAGGTTCGTGGAACTGCCGAAACGGACCGGGTAAAGCACCTCCGCGGGGGCGTCGATCTTCAGCACGGCAATGTCGGTCGGAGGATCGGTGCCGACGAGCCGGGCCGGATAGCTGGTGCCGTCAAAGAGGGTCACCTGCATCTGCCGGGCGCGGTCGACCACGTGAAAGTTCGTCAGCACGTGCCCCGAGCGGTCGATAATCGCTCCGCTACCCTCCCCCTCGCTAGTCCGCTCCAGGGGCAGGAAACGGTCGACCTGTACCGTCTCGGTGGCGATGTGTACCACGCTGCGGTTGACCTGCTGATACACGTCGACGTTGACTCGCTCCCAGGGCCGCAACTGCTCATAGCGTTCCGAGTCGGGCGATTCGCCCTGCGGCGACCGCTCCGCCGAACCCGGCGGCTCCCACGGCGCCGCCGTTGAGTTTGACGACGGCGCGGACGGAATCGGCAGCGGAAGGCCCGGAACCTGGGCTAGTTGGTCGCCCGGGTCGAACGCGTCGGGCGAGTCGGCGGGGAACGCCTCGGAGGGCCCCGAATGATCCTCTCCCCGAAGCTCGGGGGCCCGGTCGGCCGGATCGTCATTGGCCGGCCTTCGGGTGGTATGCGCGGCCGGGGCTCGGCTCGCGACCTCCGGAGGGTATGCAATCACGGCAACGGATGCGCCGAGCAGGGCCGAAATCGCGCACCAAGTCAAGGTCCATCTCATCGCTTGGTCTCCAATGGCTTGATTTCCGGTCATACTTTACGGCCCTTCCGTTTCTAGGTGCGTAAC
>PWXP01000510.1 GCA_003561895.1 Planctomycetaceae bacterium
CCAGCCCCCCGATAAAACAGAATCGCCAACGGTTGGTCTCGCAAACGACCTGCACTTGGGCGGCAGCCCGAATGACTTCATTCATAACCCGCTGCCTTCTTGAACCAGCGTTGCTGTTCCACCAGGCCGGACGTGGGACGCGGGAGGCGCGGCGGGGCTCGATAATCAGCGGGCCCGCACAACAGCGCGATGGCCCCCAAGCCATCCAGTCGGCGCAGCTCCTCGCGCCGCACACGCTCCAGCTCCGGCCCGGCGGTTTGCCAGGCCTGCACCCAGCGTCGGCCAAGCCCAATCTGGTCCGGCGACCAGTCCGCCAAATGCGTTTTCGTTGATTCTGTTTCCATATCATGAGTTTAGCGGTTTTTGGGCACAAGGGCCAGACCTGCCCCCCGGCGTCCGGGGCCTCTCTCGGAACGGAGCCGTTCGCGACGAAAAATACCGCATGGGCAAGGATTTGCTCGCGAACCTGCTGAAACCGGGTCTCGATTTTTTGGGCGCGTTGGTTCCAGGGCCTCGCCCACAGCCGCGCCGCCTTCGGCTGACGCCCATCAGCCTGCCGATTACCCCGTTCTTACCTTGTTGCAGGTCAATGGCTGGCCTTGGCAAATCGTCTTATGCTCGCCGCGGGCTAAAACTGCGCATTTGCCGAAGTGCTTGACGCCGCCGAACGACTCGATCCCGATGCGCAAGCGGAATTGGTGGCTGGGGGTACAGGCTGGGCCGGGTGGCCCCGGGCGATTGCTCACCCGGGGCCACCCGGCCCACAAGTTCCCTTTCTTCGCGTTTGCGACACCGGCTACTGGTCGTTCTCGCCCGCAACCCCCAACAACGAGGGGTGAATGTGGGCGACGGCCAGGCGCATGGGCCCCGGGCTGGGGCCTTCCCCGAAGAGAATGGCCCACGTGCCGTTGTATCGGAACAACTGAGGCCGGGTCCGCGTCGCCGACTTCGTCTGGATGATGGGATTGTGCGGATTGGTTTCGTACGGTCCCAGCAGGTGGTCCGACCACGCAAGTCCGAAGCCCGGTTGGCTGTCGGGGATGTCGAGGCCGTCTTGGACGACGAACTCGCCATCCACCACGTTGCCGGCAAACACCGTGTACCACTTTCCGCCCGAGTAGACCGGGCGCTGCCGAGGAATGAAATGGCCACGGCACTCCACATACTCGAATGGGCCGTCGGGTTCATCGGCAACCAGGAGTTCCACCGCGCGCTGGGCGTCGGTGATCGGCCTTCGTCCTCGGCCGAGCACCGAAATTTGGACGTATACTCGCCGCGGCCTAAAACTGCGCTTTCCGTAGGATGGGCTTTAGCCCGTCAAAGCGAAGACGGACAAGAATGTCCATCCTACAAAAGCGCAATAACGGCACGCGGCGAGTATAATACCTGCCATCGTGATACATGGCCCAAGATGGATAGATGCAACCTCCGCTCCGCAACTGCTCCACGGTCGCCTCGACGTGTCTCGGTTCGGGGACGGCTCGGAGATAGTCGTCGACCGTGATGGTGGGCGCCGTGGACGGGCGCCAGTTCACCAGGTCGGTGCTGTAGGCCGTTCCGGCGGCCCGGATCCGCGGATAATCGCCCGTACGGTCGACAAAGTACACGACCCACTCTTGGTTCTTCCGGTCATAGAGCATCGCGCGCGGCATGGCCCGCCGGGTACCCTGCCAATCGGCCAATTGATGCATCACGGGGTTGGCGGGATAATCGTGCCAGTCGAGCAGGTTCCGGCTGAACGCCAGGCTGCCGGTCTGTCCGGAGGCGAACCCTTTGGGCGCCTGGAAGCCCCGCGGGGGCACGGAATTGTAGAGCACTCCGATACCACCGGGAATTTGGAAAACGGCGCGGGGTTTGAATCGGCGTCCCCATCCCCGGCGGCTGTCGAGGACGTTTCGCTCGACCTTGTGCCAGGCGTCGGGGCTGACCGGCGGAGCCGCCGTTTCGTTTGGCCCGTATTGCCCAGGCCCGATCAGGCCACGCTCCCCGCCGCGGGATGCGTCCACCGCGGCGCCCACCCATAGAAGCAAGACCAAACAACCGGCCGGCATCTTGGGGGGCGTGTCGCCCAACCTTAAAAACCTTCCGAAACCATGGCCGCTCCATTTCATCGATACAGGTTGATGCTGGGTCGGCCTCGGGTCCGGTGCGTTCAGAAGAGTGCGTGGTGGACCATTGGGGCAAGCCCGGCGGTGGCGAGGGGCGTGTTGGGCGGCGGGTAGCCAAGTGACCAGCGCTCCGGCGGGGCAAGCCCGCAGACGGCCCTTTGTGCGAATCCGGTTTGCCGGCAGGTCTGCCCCAACCGTTGCTTCGGGTGCGTACTACGGTCCCCCTTCGGGCCCCGCTTCCTTCAGTTCCCGGAACGACTCCAGATCGTCCATGTCCCAATCGCCGTGGGGGTGGGGATGGTCGTGGCCATGGTCGTCCTCGTCGGCGGTTCCTTTCGGCTGAACCATGGCGTCTCGGCTGAGATGGATTTGCCGGTACACCTCGTCGGAGATGACGTAGTACCAGTCGGCGAAGCGGTCGTTGAGTTCCTGGACCCGCGCCTTGCCTTCCTCGAGCTTCCGCTCGTACTCGTCCAGTTTGCGCTGGTTCTCCCGCTCGATTCGCTCGCGCTCGGCCTGGAGGTCCGCTTCGGCGTCGGCGTCTGTCGGTTCGGCCGTGTCGGCCTCCTCCTCCGCGTCCGCCGCGGCCTCCGGCTCGTCGGCTTCGGCCGGTTCGCCGGCATCATCGGCGGGCTCTGCGCCGTCATTGGCGGGCTCTTCGCCGTCATTGGCGGGCTCTTGTTCATCGGCCGACGGTTCGGCGTCGTCCGGCTCGTCGTCCGCGGTCTGGTTGTCCGGGGCGGGTTCCGGCTGTTCGTCGGTCTGTTCGCCGGGCAGGGGTTCGAGTTCCGGCTTCTCGATGATCTCGGGGTTGAACTCGGCCATGACGAAGATGAAGCGGTTGAGGTCGGCGTCGGGGTCCTCGAGGGCTTCCTCGCCGATCACGCGGCCGCCGCCGGTGCCGGTCGCCACGTTGCCGAACCGCAGCGTATACTGCACGCCGTCTTCCATGACGATGCGAATTTCCCCCTCGCTGGAAAGCAGTTCGTACTGGTCGGGACCGACGGGAACGAGGTAGAAGCCGCGACGGGCCAGCGACATGACGGCCTCCTGGTTCGTGCGGAACGTGCCCATGTCGCGCAGGTCGGTGCTGAGTCCCTCGGGTTTCGTGGCGACGTCGACAATCTGGAGGTCGTCGAAGGCGTTGCGCATGGTGTCGAGCTTGGAGGTGGCCAGTTCCTCGTCGTCGCCGAGGGGGCGGTCGACCCAGCCGTCGTCCTCGATCATGCGGTCTTCGATCATCTCCCAGCGGGGGTCGCCCGTGTCGTTGTACCTCAGGGCGAACTGTCCCCGGATGTTCGGCTGTCCCGACAGCTCGTCGAATGAATAATCGAGCACCCGCACTTCGCGGATGTCCCAGGGATTGAGCTGGAGCAAGTCCTCTTCGATCCAGTCTTCGAAACGGGTGGACAGCCGGTCGGTTCGGACCTCGACGATGTAGACGGGGTTTCGGCCCACCCGCCGCACGTAGCGGAGGTTCTCGCGGTCCGGGACCGCCTTGCCGATGATCAGCGACACGAGTTCCTTTTCTTCCTGATCGCGTAGCACGACCTTGGTGCCCACGCCGGTTGCCCCGGCCCGCAAGCGGTTCGGATCCGGCTCGACGACTCCGTACATGGCGTGGTCGCCGGGCGAATCGGCCACCTTGTCGAGGATGGTAAGTCCCATCAGGCTGGTAGCGGCGTCGGCAAGCTGGTTTTCGGCGTCGGCCGGGTAGTTGTCGTGCGAGGGGATGGACCAGCGCAGGATGCCGTCCTTGCCGGGGGCCTGGGCCACCTTGAAGGGCCGCACCGTCGCCTGTTCGTCGTCGAACTCCACGATTTCCAGGCTCGTGGCCTCCAGGGGTTGAAAGTCGTCGAACACGAGTTGGCCCCGCGCGTCCGCCTCCTCGGCGGGCTGGGGCGGCCGCGGGCGGATCCACACCGCCGCGAGCACCACCAGCGCGGCCGCAACGACAAACGTAAGGGTCTTAGCGTTTTCATTCATAGCATCAGTTCCGTGGAAATGCGTACTCTCGTGTCGTGGCCGGCGCTGGGTTACGGCGCCGGCCAACTCCTTGCGGCTACCGGAGGCGGGCCTTCGCCACCCCTTCGCGCTCCTTGATCCGGCGGGTGAAGAAGACGATCACGGCCAGCAGCAGGGGGGGAATGGGCGGCAGGGCCACGGCCCAAAACTTGTACGCGTCCTGCACGCGCCGCACCTCCAGGGCCAGGTTCGTCTCGATCTCGTTGACCTCGCGGTCCATGTCCTGCTGGAGCCGCTCCAGCCGGATGTCGAGCCGCCGCTGGCCGTCTCGGAGCACCGTCTGCACGCGGTGGGCGATCTCGACCCCCCCGAGTTGCTCCTTCTGCATCCGCTCGCGGAGCCGCTCAATCTCGCGGTCGAGCTTCTCCTGCTCCTCCGCCCGCGTCTGCTCGAACTCCTCGCGGAGCCGTTCGCGGGCCCTGGCGGTTTCCTCGCGGGCTTGTTCGGTCTGCTCCTCGATGCGCTTCAGGGTCCGGTACCTCGGCCGGCGGGAGCGGATGTCGATAAACCGCTCGTCGCCGGCCAGAGCGTCGAGGACGTTGAGCACAAACGTGACGTTGTCGAAATCGAAGTAGAAGCCCAACTCGGGCCGCTGCCCCTCTTCGCGAATCTGGAAGAACTGCGGGGTGAGCATGTCGAGGTCGGCCACGACCACCACGTCGAGGTCGCCGCGCCGGGGAAGGGCGGGCGCCGGTTCGTCGGCCGGTCCGCCGGCGTCGAATGCGTCCGGGGGGAACCCGCCGGCCGCCTCGAGTTGTTGCATCAGTTCGGGCGGCAGTTCGTCGGCCCCCGGCCCCGCATCGGCGCCCGGCGCCGCATCGCCCGCCGGGAACCCGGGCGGCGGGTCGTCGTCGGCCATGTGCTCGATGCGGTCCACTTCCCCCCGAATCCGCGCGGCCAACACGTAGCTGTTGCCCGTCGTCCGGCGCCGCGGGTGCTCGTTCAATCCGGCAGGCCGGCCGAACATGTCGCGGCTTATCAGGTCGTCGAACCGCACGCTTCCCGTTTCGGTTCCGCTTCGGGCCAGCGGCTTGAAGTCGAGGTTGGAAGTGTGGAGTTTGGCCACGGCGCCGGGGAACGGGAAGAGCACCTGCTGCAGGCCGGCCGTAATGCGGCTTTCCGCATTGAAGGGCTCCCTGGCCCCGGCGCCTTCATCGACAAAGACAAATTCTTCGGGAAAGGTCCCCGCTTTGCGGTACGGATTGTAGCTCTGCCACACGACCTGATCGGGCGCGAAATCGATGCCCAGCAGGCGCCACAGCCGGTCGATGTCGCCCTTGGGGAGCGACTGCTGCTGCTGCATCGGCATCATCGGGTTCTGCGGGGGATTCCTCGGCATGCTGGTGGCGGGTACGTTGGCGGCGAACACCGGGAACGGGTCCTCGAACACGGCGGTGGGAATCCCGCTTTCCACCGCGGCAATGAAATGGTCCATGCCGTCCGGGCCGAGGCTCGACGGCTGCACCGCCAGCAGGGCGTCGACCTCTTCGAGGATCGGCTCATTCGGATCGACCCGCACCACGTCGTACTGCTTCTGCAACTCGTCGATGATGGGCCAATCCTGCCCCGGCGTCATCGCCTGCATGCTGAACCGGCCGAACAGCGGCGCGTCGGTATCGACCACGCCGATCCGCTTGCGCTCCTGGTCGGTTGCGGTGGCCACGGAGCGAACCAGTTCGTACTCGACGGGGATGCCGCGGTCGACGAACGGCAGGACGACCCGCTCCAGCCCGTGCGTCACTGCCACCCCCAAAAAAATGCGGTTCATGGTGACGGCGCCGCGGGTGAGGTCGGGCACCTGGCGGGGGCCGATTTCGTACAGTTGCTCGGCGTTGGCGGCCTCCTCGCTGAACGGTTCCGTGCTGTGCATCCGAACCTGAATCTTCTCGCCTCCCAACGCCCGAATCTCCCGCAGCGTGCTCTCCAGGTTGGCCTTCGTCTGCACGTACGCCTCGGGCACCTGGGGGCTGATGAACGCCTCGATGAGGATGGGCTGCTCGGGCGTCAGGTCGCGGATGAGCCGCACCGTCTGCGGCGACAGGCTGTTGATTCGCTCGCTGGTCACGTCGAGGCGGGCGTCGCGCCAATCGAACATCAGGATGGCGCAGACGGCCATGGCGGCCAGCGCGCCGCTCCGGGCGCCGAAGTGCCCCGCCTGCAAGGCCCAATCGGTCCCGCGGGACCAGTGCCGCCGCCCGATCAGCACCATGCACACGTACAGCATCACCGCCACGATGCCGGCGAAGTACACCATCGACGACAGGCTGATCACCCCGCTGCCGAAGTCGGCGAACTGGTGCCCGACGCTCCACGACCGCACGGCCGCGGCCCACGCCGGCGGCATGATCGACTCCGCCCACACGCCCAGCACCAGCGGCGCGTTGAACAGGGCTCCCAGAATGAAGGCCACGGTCAGGTTCCGCGTCAGAAACGAACCGACCATGCCGATGGCCAACATGGCCAGCCCGACGAACCAGTAGCCGAAGTACGTGCCGATCAGCAACCCTCTGTCGGGGCTGCCCAGCGTCTCCAGCACGGCGTAGTTGCACAGCAGCGAGAACAGCAGCGACACGGTGTAAATGGCCACCGCCGCCAGGTACTTGCCCAGCACGACGTCGAAGTCGGTGAGGGGGATGGTCAGCAGCAGTTCGTCGGTGCCTTGCCGCCGTTCTTCCGCCCACACGCTCATGGTGATGGCGGGAATGAACGCCAGCATGACGAACGGGAACCAGAAGTTCAACTGGTTCAGGTTCGCCAGGTTCGCGTTGAAGAACTCGTTGGGCCAGAAGGCGGCAATGGTTCCCAGAAACACGAACAGCCACACGAACACGTAGCCCAGCGGGCTGGTGAAGTAACTGACGAAGTCGCGCTTGAACACGGAAAGCAGCACGTTCA
>PWXP01000648.1 GCA_003561895.1 Planctomycetaceae bacterium
CGGCAATGAGCGCCCGGCCCGCCTTCGCGGCGAACAGGGCGCCTTCGCGCTGGTAGGGGTAGAGCGGCACCTTGAGGATCTGTTTCCAGGCGGGGGCGTCGGCCCGGCCGAACCGGCGTTCCACCTCGGCGCGCAGGTGCTCCCGGTCGCGCAGCTCGGCGACGAACCGCAGTGCATCGTCGTAGCATCGCACCTCGTGCTGCCCGTTCTCGCCCGCCTTCTTCAAAAACAGGTGGAACTTCGCGTGCCGGCCGTCCTTCAGCCGCCCTTGGTCGTCGAAGTACCGCCCCGCGTATCGCTTCAGGGGGGCGGGGCACTCGGTGCCGGGGCGGAAGATCACCTCCCGCCGGGCCCCGTAGTGCAGGTACACCTGCGAGTACGCCGGCTGGAAGCCCAGGGCAAGCTGGGCCTTGGCGCCGCGCTTCTGCTCCAGCCGGGCGAGGGTGAACTCAATGTGCTTGCACGTGCCCAGCGTGTTCACCGCGTAGTCGGGGCAGGAGCAGAAGTTCTCGCCCAACGCGCACCCGCGGATGGCCACCCGGTAGCTCTTCCCGGAGGCCGGGTTCGTTACCCGATAGTCGGAAAACAGCGGCTCCTCGCCGAGGTTCTCCAACTCGAACTCCTGGTCCCGCCCAAACTGCCGCCGCAGTTCGACCTGCCACTGCTCCAGCGACATATCGTCGGGCTTGCGGGTGCGGGAGATTTTGCGGGCTTTGCGGGCGGGTTTATTGCCGGCCGTGGCGGTGGCCTTCGATCGGGGGGGCGAGGAACGTTTCGTAGCGGGTGCAGTCGGCCGAGCCATGGGATCCCTCCGTTTTGCGGGTGTCCGTTCGGAAAAAGGGGGCGGTAAGCGCGCCCTGGCGCAGGTCGTCGCTTGCGCGGGAATCTGCCGGCGCCCGGTACGCCGTTCGGCAAGTAAAATGAGTTTATCCCATCGCGGCCGGGCTGCCAAGTGCCGGCCTCTACACCGGGAGGCCCGGCGCCCTTCCGTCTGGCCGGGCTCATGCCCCCCGGTATCGGTCAGCCCATCCGAAGAGCTGCTCGAGCGACAATTCGAAGCCCGGAAGCACGTCGCCCCCGGAAAGAACGCCGGTGATGCCGACTTCCTCCCATCGGTCCTCGGACGTGTAGGCGCGGGCGGTGCGGGTTTCGGGGTCGATGTACCACGCCAGGCGCGTACCCGCCGAGAAGTATTCCCGCAGCTTTCGCTGCATTTCCGCCTCGGTGTTGCCCGGGGAAAGCACCTCCACGACCAGGTCGGGGGCGAGCGGATAGATTGGATGGTCGGGCAATCGGCGGCCGGGCATGCGTTCCCAGCGGACGAACGAGACATCGGGGACGCGCACTTGTCCCGGCTCAATCCGCAGCATGCCCGCTTCGCCCAGCACGATGCCCAGGTCGCGGCCCTCGAGGTAGCTCCAAAGCAAGTAGATGATTCTGCCGGCCAGCAACGATTCAAAGCTCGCCATGGGTTTCTCCACCAGGATGCCATCGACGAGTTCGCAGATGCGGTCGCTCCGCGCCTCGGCCTCCAGGACATCCTGCTCGGTGGCGGTGCCGGGCGCCGGGTACGTGCGGATTCGCTCCGGCGGAATATGGCCCAATCGGGCCTGGACATCCGCGACGGTCCACTCCGTAGGTGGGGCAGCGTAAGCGGTAATGCTCATCCGAAGACGTGTGCGGCCGGGGGCAGTGTGTCAGCAACTGTTTGCATTTTCCCCGGAAAAGCCGCCGGCGTCAACCGGGACGCAGCGCTTTCCGGCTCGGCATCTTGTGGAATCGGCATGGGGCTGGTACAAAAGAAAGAATGATGGGTGGCGCCGGCCGCGCCGCCGCACGGTAGGGCACGGGTCGGGAACGGACGAAGAACTCATGGCACTGGTTACCCTGCGCGTATTGGACGGCGCCGACCGAGGGCGCACCTTCGAGGAAATCCCCACCCCGCTGACCATCGGACGCGAGGACGGAAATGCCGTCCAACTCAACGACGAGCGGGTGAGCCGCTTCCACCTGAAAATCCAGGAGGATCACCACCGCATCGTGCTGACCGACCTGCAAAGCACCAACGGCACGAAGGTCAACGGCGAGGGCGTGCAGTTGTGGATCCTGCGGCCCGGCGACGTGCTGAGCGTCGGCCACAGCCTGCTGCTGTTCGGCTCGCGCGAGGAGATCGCCCGGCGCCTGGCCGCCCTGCGGGAGGGGAGGCCGGACGGGGGCATCCCCCTGGAGATGGACGAGCTGGAAGATCCCACCGAGTCGGTCCCGCTCGAGTTCGAATTGGGGTTCGGCGACGATCCCGACGTGCAGGAGACCCTCCACACCCTGCTGCCGCCCGAACTGCCGCAAGCCCTCGCCCCCGGCCAGGCCGGGCAACTGGCCGAACTGCTCTATTACGTCCACCTCCGTCTGCGGGGCCTGATCCAGTCGGCCCGGCCGAAGGGCAAGTCCGACCGGATCACCCTCGAGCAGCGGCAGTGGCAAAACATCCTCGACCTTCAAGACCGGATCGCCGGATACCTTCGGGCGATCGGTGAACCAGGAGACTAGACCCACCATGAGCACGGACGCTTTCGTTCACCTGCACTGCCACAGCCACTACAGCCTGCTCGACGGCGCCGCCACTATCGATCGGCTGCTCGACCGCGCCGCCGAGTTGGGCATGACCGCCCTGGCGCTGACCGACCATGGAAACCTGCACGGGGCGGTCGAGTTCTACCGCGCGGCGAAGGACCGCGGCATCACCCCCCTCCTCGGCTACGAGGCCTACATTGCCCCCCAAAGCCGGTTCCACAAAGACGCCTCGGGCATGAAGGAGGCCAGCTTCCACTTGACGCTGCTGGCCCGCAACCGGACCGGGTTCCGCAACCTGCTGAAGCTCGCCTCGGCCGCCTTCACCGAAGGCTTCTACTTCCGCCCGCGAATCGACAAGGAACTGCTCGAAGCCCACAACGAGGGGCTCATCTGCCTCAGCGGGTGCGCGTCGGGCGAAATCAACCGCATCCTGTCCGACGGGCAGCCCAACGCCCTGAAGCGGGCCGAGGAGGCGGCCGCCTGGTTCCACCGCGTGTTCGGCAACCGGTACTTCATCGAAATCCAGAACAACGGCCTGGAAGTCCAGCAAATTGCCCTGCCGGCCGCGTGCGAGTTGGCCCAGCGCATGGGGATTCCCTTGGTGGCCACCAGCGACGTGCATTACGTTCACCAGGCCGACGCGGCCGCCCAGGATATTCTGATGTGCGTGAACACCGGCAAGTTCCGCACCGATCAGAAGCGCATGCGCATGGAGGGCGACCAGTTCCACCTGCGCAGCCCGAAGGAAATGTACGACGCCTTCCCCGACCGGGCCGACGCCGTGCGCCGCAGCCGGGAGATTGCCGATACGGTCGACATCGAGTTGGAACTGGGGCAACGGCACTTCCCCGTGTTCACGCCCCCGGACGAGAAGACCTCGGCGGACTACCTGCGCGAGCTGTGCATTAAAGGGCTCAAGGAACGGTACGCCGACGATTCCGAGCGCTGCGCCGGCGGCGAGCTTTCCGAGGCGGTCATGGCCCGGCTCGATCGCGAACTGGCGGTGATCGAAGAGCTGGGCTTCCCTAACTACTTCCTCATCGTGTGGGACTTTGTGCGCTTCGCGCGCGAGCAGGGCATTCCGGCCACGGCCCGGGGGTCGGGCGTCGGCTCGCTCGTCTCCTATTCGCTGTATCTCAGCCACGTCTGCCCGCTGAAGTACGACCTCCTGTTCGAGCGCTTCCTCGACGCGAGCCGCCGCGAGGCCCCCGACATCGACATCGACTTCTGCCAGCAGCGGCGCGCCGAGGTCATCCAATACGTGAAGGACCGGTACGGGGTGGAGAACGTGGCGCAGATCGGCACGTTCGGCACGCTGCAAGCGAAGGCGGCCATCCGCGACGTGGGCCGGGCCATCGGGCTGCCCATCCCCCGCGTCGACGCCGTCGTAGCCCTGGTGCCGCCCGTGCTGAACATCAAACTCGAGAAGGCCCTGGAAACGAGCGACCAGCTCCGCGAGGCGTGCGAGAAGGACCCCCAGGTGCACGAACTGATCGGCTTCGCCCGCCAGGTCGAAGGGCTCGCCCGAAACATCGGCACGCACGCCGCCGCCGTGGTCATCGCCGACCGCCCGCTGACCGACTACGTCCCGCTTCAGCGCATCACGGGCAAGGAGGAGATCATCACCCAGTGGTCGATGAACGACGTGGAGCGGGCGGGCCTGCTGAAGATGGACTTCCTCGGGCTGCGCAATCTGACGATCCTGGCCAAGGCGGTCGAGCTGGTCGAGCAGATGACGGGTAGAAGGATCGACCCGCACCGCTTCCCGCTCGACGACCAGGCCACGTTCGACATCTTCGCCCGGGGCGAGACGAAGGGCGTGTTCCAGTTCGAGAGCGGGGGCATTCGGGAACTCTTGCAGCGGATGAAGCCCGACCATTTCCGCGACATCATCGCTACGAACGCCCTGTACCGGCCCGGCCCGCTCGAAGGCGGCATGGTCGACGACTACATCGAGGTGAAGCACGGCCGCCGCAAGCCCGAGTACAAGCATCCGGTGATGGAGGAGGTCCTCGAGGAAACGCACGGCGTGATGGTGTACCAGGAGCAGGTGATGCGCATTCTCAACCGGCTGGGCGGCATCCGGCTGGCCGACGCCTACACCTGCATCAAGGCCATCAGCAAGAAGAAGCTCGAACTGATCGCCAAGTTCCGCCAGGAGTTTATCGCCGGCGCGGGCGAAAAAGGGTTGGACAAGAGCGAGGCGGAGGACTTGTTCGGCTTAATCGAGAAGTTCGCGGGGTACGGGTTTAACAAGTCACATAGCACCGCCTACGCCCTGATTGCCTATATGACGGCCTACCTGAAGGCGCACTACCCGGTGGCCTTCATGGCGGCCCTGCTTTCCAGCGATATTCCCGCGCGCAACTTCAAGCGGAAAGACTCGGTCGTCGAGCACATGGACGACTGCAAGCGGATGGGCATTACCGTGCAGCCGCCCGACGTGAACCGCTCGGAGGCCGAGTTCGCCGTCGACGGGCAGAACATCGGTTTCGCGCTGTCGGCCATCAAGGGCTGCGGCGCCGGCGCAGCCCGGGCGATTGCCGGGGAGCGACACCGCGGCGGGCTCTACCGCAGCCTGTTCGACTTCTGCGAACGGCTCGATCCCGGCACGGTCGGCCGCTCGGCCATCGAAACCCTGGTTAAAGCCGGCGCGTTCGACTCGCTCGGCGGCCACCGGGCGCAGCAGTTCGCCGCCGTCGACCGCGCGCTCCAGTCGGGCGCCTCAGCCGCGGCCGACCGGCGCAGCGGGCAGCTCGGCCTGTTCGGCGAGGAGGAGCCGGCGCCCGAACAAAGCGGCGACGCCGACCTGCCCGAGGTGCCCGAGTGGGACGACCGCGAGCGGCTCGCGCGCGAAAAGGAGGTGCTCGGCTTCTACCTTTCCCAGCACCCGCTCGAAGAGTACGAGGACACGCTGGCCACCTACCGCTCGCACCGCACGGGCGCATTGGGCAAGCTGGCGCCGAAGACCGAGGTGTTCCTCGGCGGCATGCTGGCGGCGCTAAAGTACTCGCACACGAAGAACCCGCAACCGGGCAAGCCGTCGCGCTACGTGATGTTCGACCTCGAAGACACCGACGGCCTGGTCCGCTGCATCCTCTGGCCCGACAAGTTCGTCGAGTTCGGCGAACGGGTCGCCCCCGACGCCATCCTCATGGTGCGCGGCAAGGTCGACAAACGGCCCGACAGCGAGGAAGTTACGCTCATCGTCGACGAGCTGATCCCGCTCGATCAGCTCGCCGCGCGCTACACCCGCGGCGTGGCCATCCGGCTGTACGAAGGGCAGCACGGCGAGCGGGTGGTCGAGCAGCTTCACGAGATCCTTTCCGGCTACCCCGGCACCCGTGAGTTGAGCCTGGTCGTCTACCTGCGCGACGGCAGCCGGGTGCCCTGTTCCTGCCGCGACGTTCGCGTCGAAATCAACGCCGAAATGCGCCGCCGGGTCGAGGAACTAATCGGGGCCGGGAATTTCCGGCTTATTGCGTCCCTCCCGCGCCCCACCCCCGCCGGTGCGGGCGCGGGCCGCAACGGCGGCCGCAACGGCAACGGCCGGAAGCGGAAGCCGAAATAGCCGCCGGCGAGATACTGGCGGACGCGGATTATTCATCCGCAGGCAGGGTAAGGGCTCACAAATGAATCACTGGCCGATTGGGACGGGCCATGGGCGCCCCCGCCAAAGAGTTGCGCGAGGCCGTCCACCCTACATGCATAATCCTGGCCACGCAAAAATTAGGCCAATCTCCCGGGGACGGCTACGCTTCTTGCAGCCCGCCTCCAACCGGCATGCGCGGTGTGTTATCATAGAATAAAGGCCCGAGGTGCATCTAGCCTCCGGCCGGCTGAAATTGTGCGTTTACCTCGACGACTTCTGACAGGTAGCACCACGTGCTAATTGGACCGGTATTCACACGCGAAGTTGCCATTGCGCCCCGGCGAACGCGGGTGTATTTTTCCCGCGCCGCTCACGCCGCGGCTCTGTTGCTGATCTGCTGGACGGCCTGGTTGCTGCTGACCGGGACGCAACGGGTGCGCGACGTCGGCGACCTGGCGCGGTTCGGCACCACGCTGTTCCAAATTCTTGCCTCGCTTCAACTGGTGCTGGTGCTGTTCCTCTCGGCGCTGTTGTCGGCCAGTGCGGTGGCGCAGGAGAAGGACCGCAAAACCCTCGTGCTGCTGCTCTTGACGCGCCTGACCAACAGCGAATTGGTGCTGGGCAGGCTGTTGGCCAGCCTGCTCGACGTGCTGGTGATGTTGGCGGCGGCCCTGCCGGTGTTCATGCTGGCGGCCCTGCTGGGCGGCATCTCCCACGCGCAAATCGCCCGCGTGTTCGCCGTCACCGTCGCCACGGTGCTGGGATGCGGGAGTTTGGGGGCGACGCTTGCCCTGTGGCGGGAAAAGACCTTCCAGGCCCTGGCGATGACCATCCTGGTGCTGGTGCTTTGGCTGGCGTTCTGGAGCATGGTGGACCTGGGGGTGTTCGGAGACCACTGGTTCGGGGTTTCCTGCCGCCATTGGGCCACCGGATTCAGCCCCTGGCACGCCCTATTGGCGGCCAGCCGGCCGGTGGTGCCCACCTTGCCCGAACTAGGGCCGCTAGGCACTCCCGTACGACTGTTTCTCGTGGTGGCGGGAGGCCTGGCCGTCCTGCTCAGCGCGGTGGCGGTGGCGCGCGTGCGCGCGTGGAACCCCTCGGCCGAGCAGGGCGAGGGCAGGCGGGAGCCCGAACCGCTCCGGGAAACCCTGGGGCAAACGGGCGCGGCCCGCCAAGAGCCGCCGGCGACCGAAGCGGGTCCGGCCGAGGAGGGTTCCGTACACGCCGAGCCCCGGAAGACACGCCCGGTGTGGGATAATCCGGTCATCTGGCGGGAGATGCGCACGTGGGCTTACGGGCGCCGGACGCTGGTGATCAAGTTGATCTACTTCGTGCTCTTCGGCATCGCGGCGGCCGCCCTGCACCGTACGGCGGCAGGTCACAATGCCGCCGGCGCCGCCGAGGCGGCTGCCGCCCTGATCGCCCTGCTGTTCCTCAGCCTGGTGCTGGTCAACGCGCAGGCGGTCACTTCGCTCACCGCCGAGCGGGACGGGCGATCGCTCGATTTGCTCCTGGTGACCGACCTTACGCCCAAGGAGTTCGTCTTCGGGAAGCTGGGCGGCGTGTGCTACAACGCCAAGGAGATGATCGCGCTGCCGGTGCTCCTGTGCGGGTATCTGGGCTGGCGGCAAGCGCTGGGGCTGGAAGACCTGCTCCTGCTGCTCGGCGCACTAGCCGTCCTGTACAGTTTCGTGGGCATGCTGGGTATTCACGCCGGCATGCACTACGCGAACTCGCGGCACGCCATCGCCGGCAGCCTCGGCACGGTCTTCTTCCTGTTCGTCGGGGTGGCCACGTGCATCTGGATGATGATCGTCTTCAGCGGCTCCTTTCACGCGCAGTTCATGCCCTTCTTCGTGCTCATCGTGGCCGGCGGCATCGGCCTGTACCTCGTGTTGGGTGCGCGGAATCCATCCACCGCCATTGGGGTCGCCTCGTTCGCCTGCCCCTTCGCCACGTTCTACGCCGTTACCAGCTACATGTTGGACTCGAACATCGCCGCGTTCCTGGCCATGAGTTTTGCATACGGGTTCGCGACCGTAGCCCTGCTAATACCCGCCATCGACGAGTTCGACGTGGCCACCGGCCGGACGAACGGCGAAATCTGATCCCCCCGAAGGAGACCGCCTACGTGTTCCTGGAGCAGCTTCCCTGGTTGCTGGCCATGGCCGTGCTAATTCTCGCCTCGGCCTTCTTCTCGTCGAGCGAGGCCGCGTTCTTCTACCTCGGCCGCGCCGATCGCCGCCGGCTGGCGGCCGGCAACGCCGCGCAGCGGGCCGCCGCCGCGCTGCTGGCCGTACCCGACCGGCTGCTCACGGCCGTGCTGTTCTGGAACCTCCTGGTGAACGTCGCCTATTTCACCATCGCGTCGATCCTGAGCCTGCGGCTGGAGCGCGCCGGGCACCCGACCGAGGCCGGCGCGCTGGCCGTTGCCGCGCTGCTGGGCATCATCGCCCTGGGCGAGATGCTCCCGAAAAGCCTCGCCGTTTTGCAGCCGGCGGGCCTGGCCGCCTGGGCCACCGTGCCGATGAGCGTCATGGTGCGAGCGTTGGACCCGGTCATGCCCGTGCTGCGCGTGGCGAACCTGCTTTCGCAGCGGCTGGTCTGGCCCGGCTTCGAACCGGAGCCGTACCTGCGGCTGGGCGACCTGGAGCGCGCCGTCGAGTTCTCCACGGCCGACGCCGCACTGCTCGCCCAAGAGCAGCAGGTGCTGCAAAGCCTCGTGCTGCTGTCGGACATCCGGGTGGACGAGATGATGCGTCCGCGCAACCAGTGCCGCACGTTCCGACCCCCGGTCTCACTCGACGACCTGCAGGGCCGGATGACGCCGAGCGGATACCTGCTGACGACCGAGCCCGACGGCGACGAGGTCGCCGGCGCCGTGGCGCTCGGCCGCATGTCGAGCGTTCCCGCCGTGCACCTGGAACGGCATACCCGGCCGGTCGCTTATGTCCCTTGGTGTGCCACAGTAGCCGACGCGCTGGAGACCATGCGCCGCCAGCGCCAAGAGGTGGTGGTCGTGGTGAACGAACATGGCGAGAGTATCGGCATCCTCACCCTGGACGACGTGTTCGATACCGTGTTCAGCCATACGGCCAGCCGGACGGAGCGGCTGCTGCGGCGCCCGCCCATCCGGAAGGTTGCCGACGGCGTGTGGCAGGTCAGCGGCATGACCAGTCTGCGGCGGCTGGTCCGGCACTTCGACCTGCCGCGCCCGCCCAGCAAGAGCATGACCGTGGCCGGCGCCGTTCAAGAAACGCTGGGGCGGATTGCGGAACCGGGCGACACGTGCCGCTGGGGGCCGTTTGTGCTGCGGGTTTTGGAGGTCTCGGCCCACGGCCCCTCGCTGGTGGAACTGCGCCTGGTGGGCGAGAACGAGGAGGAGCCATGACCGCAGCGATCATCCTGTTTGCGGTGGGGCTCTTTCTGAGCGCCTTCTTCAGCGGTTCGGAAACCGGCTTCTACCGCGCCACGCGGCTGCGGGTGGTGCTCGACGCGCGTTCCGGCGACTTGGTGGCCCGGCTGCTGCTGTGGCTGATGAACAATCCCTCGCTGTTCGTGGCCACCACCCTGGTGGGCAACAACGCGGCGAACTACCTGACCTCGCTGGCCATCGTGCTGGGCGCGCAGGCCCTTTTCCCCGGGCCGGGTCATGCCGCGGAACTGATCGCGCCGCTCGCCCTGGCTCCGGTCCTGTTCGTCTACGCCGAATTGCTGCCGAAGCACCTCTTCCTGAACGCGCCGAACCGGCTGCTGCGGCTGGGGGGGCCGCTGTTCCTGACCGCCACCGTGCTGTTCTTCCCCGTGGCCGCCCTGCTGTGGGTGTTCAACCATCTGCTGGCCCGTTTTCTCGGCGAAGCACCGCAGGAAGTGCGCCTAAAACTCGCCCGCCGCGAGTTGCGCCGCATCCTCGAAGAAGGCCATGCCGCCGGAATCCTTCACCCCGCCCAACGCGCACTCGCCCAGGGCATCTTCGCCGTGGCCAACGTCACCGTCGGACACTACGCGGTGCCGGTGGCCGGCGTGCCGCGGGCGAAGGACGACATGTCGAAGGACGACATGCTCCGGCTTGCCCGCCGTTACCGCCTGGCCGTCGTGCCCGTCGAATCGGCGGGGAACCCGGGGGAACTCGTCGGCTACCATCGCGTAGTCGACCTGGCGCTCGATCCTTCGCCGGAGCCTGGGTCCCCGCACCCGCTTATGGAAATCCCCGACACCATCGCCCACCTCGGCGCCCTGATGCGCATGCGCAGCGGCCGCCACGGCCTGGCCAAGGTGGTGGGCGGCGAAGGCGAGACGCTCGGCGTGGTAACCGCCGAACAATTGACCGAACCCCTGTGGAAAGGCCGGATGTAGCTACTTGTGGTAACCCAACGACTCGATCACGCCGAGCATCTCCTCGTACGTGACGAAGCGGCGGCGGTGCCGCACCTTGTAGCCGTCGATGGCTTGGGCGAGTTCCGCCGCGTCGGGCGACAGGCCCTCGACGCTGTTGGCAAACTGGCGCCGCTCGCGCGCGGGGGGCGACCCCGGCATCGACTGATTGCGGCGATCAACAAATGTGCAGTCGGCCGTTTCCAAAACCTGCGACATCATCTGCATGGCTCCTTTGTAAGGCGAGAGGGGCTACTGGAAGGGGCTGCTGCCGGAGCCCGGCACGCACCACACGCCGCGGCCAACGGGCACCGAGCCGGGAAGCCATGCAAACCTACCGCGCAAACCGCCGCGAGGCAAACCAGATTCACCCAATGGAACCAAGGATGCCGGTTGTGACCGATGTGCGGGGCCTATTCCGCCGGCCGGGACAAGCCCATCGCCATCCCAGCTTCCCACGCCGGCTCGACCGCTGCTTTGGCGGCGGTGCGCGCGTGGGTGAACCCGGCCGCTCGGAATGGGTACGGTCCCGCCGGCGCAACTTGCGAGCGTGATGGGCAACCGTTCGAGCGGCGCAACATGCGGCCGGAACCGCCCATCCTACGGGCTTCGATTTTGTAGCCGTTCACAGGGGACTGTCCCAATTTTCGCGGCACACTGGGTAATATGCCCAATGGGTCAACGGGTCCGACGTGTACCAGTGTACCAGGGGTCGGGAGTCGTTACCCTTCTTGGATCGACATTGCATCCCCGCAGAGGCCCTGCCCTCCGTGCCAAGACCAAGTAAAGCCTCCCGACCCCTGGCGTCTCCGGGTATCGGGCGCGGGGGAAATGCACAACGCCGTTCGCTGAACATCCCAATTGTGGCCACCCGCCAACCCCGCTGTCAATCCCCCCCACGGGCCTTTTTGTGCGGTGGGGTTTGGGGGCCACCGAAGGCGCACGCGGTGCCGGAGGGCGGCTTTCGCCAGGGTGCAATCACCGGCATTTCCAGCGGCGCGTCGCGGGCGTGGCTGGGCGCAAAAACGGCGCCCACCTCGAAAAACGGGCCGATCTTGCCGCGCCGGACCACGTATTCTCTCCGGCGGTTGTTCGCCGTCCAATGTGCAACATCACCGGGCCGAGGCTGACTGATCAGTGGCAACACCGTGTGCCGGCCGTTGCGGCGCATCGCTTCGTTCTGCCTCCGTTCCCGGATCGATGGATGCGTGCGTCCGCTTCCGTTCGTCGCTCGTTGATGGCTGCGATCAAGCAGCGGACGTCGTGCCCAGCCGCCTCGGATATGGCAGCACGGACGTGTCACACCTCGCTATAGCTATTCATCGGCACTCTCCTGAAGGAGTTCCAGGGGCGTTACCAGCGCGGGGTTCCCTATCCCCAGTATACCGTTCACACGACGAATATGCGCAAATTTATTGGCATTGGCAATGTGGCGGCAGTTCCAAGTGACCAGGAAATCGCATCGATGGAACGACACCTGTAAAGAGACCAGGGGCTCCGCTCACGGGGGGTATCGCTGACCGGCCGGGTGGCCCCGGGGGACAATTCCGGGGACACAATGCCTATTTTGGCAATTTGGAGAACCTTGGCCTCCGGCCCGGTCTGCGGGGGCGAAGGCGGCGGTCCAGGAGTGTTTCGAGACGTTGGACGAATGAGCCGCCGCCCAGCGGCCTGCCGGTGCGGGCGTGGTCGCGCAGCTCGCGTAATTGTTGCTCGGGCGTGCCGCTGTTCAAAAGGGCTTGCCAGTCGTCGACCATCGCCAGCAGTGGCGCGACCTGCGCAAAACGGCCGTCACGGCCAGATCGCCAATCCCTCGTCGCGGCAATGGTCGGCCATCCATTCGATGTGCGCGGCATAATCATCGTCGCAGAAGAACGTCGGCTGCCGGCGAGTAAGTGTTCACGGGTGGGAAATCGTCCCGGTGCTCGGCCGCGGCAGGAAATTAGCCGCAACGCGCTAGCGTGCGGTTTTTGTTTTTAGCCGCAACGCGCTAGCGTCCGGTTCTTGTTTCAAGCCAAGCGAACCGGGGCTAGCGCCCTGCGGCTGATTTCCGACCCGTGAACTCCAACAAAACCCAGGGCGTCGATCCTATCACGACGGCAGTTGCTCAACAACGCCCGCCAGGAATGTCGCAAGCCGCTCGGAGGCCACCAAGGCGTTCTCGCGCAGTTGGTAGAGGTCTTTCAAGCTCGAGGGGCGGCGGAATACGGCGGCGGCCGCGGCGCCCAGGCGGGTGGCCATGGTGGGCTGTGCCAACAGGGTCTCCACGTCGGGGGGCAGGCGCTCGTCGACCGGATCGTACACGACGCGTACCGCAAGGCAGCGGGCCTGCCGGCGCCGGCAAGTCTCCGCCACGGCGAACGTTTCCATGTCCACCGCCAGCGCGTCGTGCGTCTCGCCCAGGGCGGCCTTCTCGTCCGGAGCGCGCACCGGGTGGGCCACCGAAAGCACCCGGCCCACGTGCACGCCCGGGTGCTTCTCCAACTCGGCCGGGTCGACCGACAGGTCGATCTGCAACTGGCGGCCTTCCGCATTGACGACGTGATTGGCCAGGACCACCTCGTACCGGCAGAGGTCCGGCCGCAAGCCCCCGGCCAAGCCGGCCGATACTACCCATTTTGGGCTGTGGCCGTCGAGGACGGCGTCAGTGGCCCGGGCGGCGTTCTCCGCTCCCGCGCCGCTGGTGACCACGGCCACGCGCCGCGCTGCGAGGGTACCCAGGCGGATGGTGAAGCCCCCACCCCGCAGTGCGATCCGCTCGTCCATCCGATCCAGAAAGCCGCCGGCCTCGATTCCCAGGGCAAACACCACGGCAACGTCGGATGCCTCCGGAGGCATATTTTCCCGATCGGCTTCCTTGGCCATACGCCGGCGCAGCTTCTGCCGGGCGGTATGGACGAGCCAGCGGCGAAGGAACGGATGCAGTGGCATTGGGGGCCTGCCTCGATAGGGGAACTTCAGAACGCGTCGGCAACGGCCTGCTCGCGGTACAACGGCATATACCGATAGTACACTTCGAGCGTCATCACGGCCATGGCCGTGTTGTAAAGCCGGCCGCCGACGTCGCCGTACCCGCCGGAAAAGTGCCAGCTTCCGGCCTCATGTCCCTGGTCCGATTGCGTGGCCACGAGGTAGTCGCGCATGGCGGGGTTCCATCGTTCCCACGGTTCCCCGCCGAAGTGGTGCATTACTTGCGTGGCGTTATAGTTGAAGTACATATTGTCCTCCGAGGGCCCCCAGGCGTCCAGGTAGGCGACGCCCCGCCGCAGAGACTGGTGTTCGCGAGGCCAGCCGGTGTACATGCGGCATAACAGGCCGACCGCCGTGGTGGTTTCGCCGGGCCGGGGGTCCATGTAGCCGTACTTGGCGCCGTATTCCGACTGCACGCTGTCGAGGAACCGCCGGACCCCGATCATTGTGGGCGACGGGACACTCAGCCCGGCCATCTGCGCGCTCTTCAGCGCCATCAGTTGCCAGCCGACGACTGTCGTGTCGCCGGGCTCGCCGGGGTGGTAGCGCCAGCCCCCGCCCTTCGGGTCCTGCGCGTACAGGATGAAACGCACCGCTTGTTCCGCAAGGGCCCGTAGCCCCGGATCGCCGGTCATCGCGTGCGCCTCGCACAGGGCGATGGCGGCCAGCCCTTGGGCGTACATGGTACCGTTTTGGAGGTCGGCGCCGTGCGGTGTTTGGCGGGCGTTGCGCAGCAGGTAATACATGCCGCGGCGGACCACGTCCTGGTAGGGGCCGTCGGTGTGGGTATACCCAGCTCCAAGGTACGGCAGCATGGCCATCGCCGTGGCGGCGGTGGTGCTGCTCTCGGTGCCGGGGTTGCGGCAGGGGCCGCGGAGGCGCCGGAAGCTGAAGCCGCCGTCGTCGCGCTGCTGGGCCATGATCCACCGCAATCCTCGCTCAACCGCCGCTTCGCTGTCCGGCGTACCGCCGCCAAGGCGCACCCGTTCCGCCCGGGCCTCGCGGCCCCGCCCGGCCAACGCGCCCGACACGTCGGCGTCGGTTTGCAGGAAATAGTCCGCCCTGTCGAGCATTCCGACCTGGGGCGACGGCGGGCGAACGGTCGCCAGGGGTTCCTCGGCCGGGCCGCGAATCGGGGGGCCGTCAAATCCCTCCTCGATGACTACGGCGTCGCCCGCCCCATGCTCCGACGCATCCGAACGCGACGGCTCCAGCGCGGCATCGCTCATCAGCAACGGCTCGGCGTCGTAGGGCGAGGCGATCAGCCACGGGGGGCCGGCACCCCCCTCCTTCACAGGCAGCCACAGCGCCAGACTCAAAACCAGCGCAAAGTGAACTAGGAAGCTCGTCAGAAAGCCGGCCACTGCCCGGGCAGGAACCCACCCGCGCCACCCCGGCGCGGCAGGTACGTCTTGCTCGGGTTCGATACGGACCTCGCCCCCTACGAGTACGGGCGGGGGTGGCAATTCAATGACCCTCGCCGGCGCATCGCCTGCCGCAACGCCGACCACCGCTTCGGGCGACCAGGACGAGTCGGTCGAATTGGGGACGCAATGAGCCACCCAGCCCTCCTCGGAAGAAGCGGAACAATTGGCGCAAAATGCGCGGTCTGCGCAGGACACCCTAATTATAGCTTAACGCATCTTGGGGTATACTGAAGAGTCCCCCAAAGAGGAGCAACGCCGTGCGATGGCCCGTTAGAATCCAATTGCTCTTGTTGATGCTGGGCGTAGTGGGGCTGGGAATCGTGCTGACCACGGTCACCAGTGCCTACCTGGCCGTGCGCGAGGCGGGCCGGTATCAAGCCGAAAGCCTCGACCGCGTCGTCCGCACCCTGACCGCCGCCCACTACCCGCTTAGCCAGACCGTGTTGGAACATGTGAGCGGTCTTTCGGGGGCCCAGTTCGTCGTGCTCGACGGGCGGGGCCGCGTGCGGTACACCACCATTTCCATCGAAGCGGAGCAGGTGGCCGCCTTGATCCCCGCCGGGGAGGCCCAGACGCCGCCTGACGGATTCTCGCCGGCGAATGTCATCGAGGTGCAGAGGCGCGACTACTTCGTCGACGTGGTTCCGCGGATCGGCCGCGACCCCTACGCCGGCGTGCGGTGGCTGGTGGTGCTGTACCCGCGGGAGCGGTGGTGGGCGGTCGCCCGGCAGGTGGCCACCCCTATTCTGCTGGCCGGCGCCGTGACCGGACTGTGCGCCGTGGGGGTGGTGGCCGTGGTGGCCGGGCGGTTCGTGCGCCCGATCCGAGCGCTGCGCAACCAAGCCGAGTCGATCGCGGCCGGCTGCTTCCGACCCATCGCCACCCCGCGGCGCAACGACGAGTTCGCCGACCTCGCCCAGTCGATCAACAGCATGACCGAACGCCTCTCGCAGTACGAAACCGAGGTGCGGCAGAACGAACGGCTGCGCACGCTCGGCCAGCTTGGCGTGGGCATGGCGCACCAACTGCGCAACTCGGCAACCGGCGCCCGCATGGCCATCGAGTTGATCGAGCCGCAGCAGGGGACGCCCGACGGCGAGAACGTGGCCGTAGCGCTGCGGCAGTTGCAGCTTATGGAATCGTACTTGCAGCGGTTCGTGGCGTTCGGCCGCCTCGAACCGGCCGAACACGCCCCGGTCGGGCTCGAAACGGTGGTCAACGACGTGGTGAGACTGGTGCAGCCGGCGTGCGGGCATGCGGGGGTCGATATTGAAGTGGTGCGGGCGCCGGAGCCGATCCGCGTGAACGGCGACCGCAACGCGCTGGTGCAGCTTTTGATGAACCTGGTGCTCAACGCCGTGGAAGCGGCCGAGCGGCCCGGCCGCCCGGAAGCCCGAATCCGCATCGAAATCGCCCGCGGTGAAGACGATTGGGCCGAGCTGCGGGTGATCGACACCGGCCCCGGCCCGGCCGTTGAGGTAGCGGGCCGGCTGTTCGAGCCGTTCATCACCGAGAAGCCCGACGGCACGGGCCTCGGCCTCTATTTCGCCCGCCAGGTGGCCGAGGCCCATCACGGCGCCGTCCATTGGCGGCGCGACGGCGATCGCACTTGTTTCACAGTCCGCTTGCCTCGGATGCGCGGGGAGGCGTAGGGCGGACGGTGCGTCAAGGGGCGGTGCGTCAAGGGGCGGTGCGTCAAGGGGCTTGCGGCCGCGCACGGTTCGCGTTCACCTGCAAGTTTGTTCCTGTACCGCGGCCGGCCCCGCCGACCCTGCCGGGGTCGGCGGGCGGCGGATCGAACGGGCGGAAAAAACGCTCGTCGTAGTGGCGCAGCGCGGCCAGCGCGTGCATTGCGGCGCCGATCTCTTCGGTGCGCAACGATCGGACGTTCTGCGGCCCGTAACGGCCGGAACGGAGCGCGCGGTTGACGAAGTGGACGGCCCGCACCACGCCGGGCTCATTGAGCCGTTCTTCCGGCAGCGAGAACGCCAGCCACTCGAGGATCCGGCCCGTCGAAGCGAGTCCGGCGCCCGGGCTCGAATTGTTTCCCTTGGCCCCCAGATAGTGGCGGTTCCACGACCCGTCGTCGTTCTGCAGCGCGAGGGCATGGTCGTGAAAGCGGAGCAGGTAGTCGTGCGCGCGGCGGTACGGGCCATCGAGCGGCTGGTTGCGCCGGGCGCGCCGCCGGACGACGTAGCTGAGCCCCATCAGCCGCTGCGTGCCGCCCCGCGGCGCCCCGACGACGGGCTTGTCGAGTTCCTCTTCGACGATCCGCTCGATCGACCACCGCTCGCCCAGCCGATTCCGCCACGCGGGCTCGCTGCCGGCGTAGTGCATCAGCCCGATCATCGCGAGCGATTTGTCGGTCCCTGCGCGGCAGGCGAGTTTCTCATATTCGACCAGATCGGCCACGGTGCGTACGTCCTTGCCCACGCGCACCGGATAGTCGGCCGGGACCTGTGCCAGGGCCAGGGTTGCGATCAGTTCGCCGGGGTGTTCCTGGTAGCCGTATCCGATGCGTCCGGTGATGTGCCCATCGCTGATCGTCAGCGGTGTGAACCCGGCGGCGGGATAGTTCCACAGCAGGCAGGTAACGCCGTTGATCCGTTGGCGAAGGCTTACCGCCTCGAGCACTTCGGTGTTGCAGCCGAAGGCGCGGCAGGCGTAAATCACCTCGGTAACCGTGTTCTCGGCCGTGCTGAGCACCTGGCCCCGGTGGGCGGCCAGAGTGCGCCGCACCTGATCGCGCAGCGTGGTCATGCCGGGCGATAGTTGCCGGCGGGGCTTCTCGGGTTCGGCGACTTCGGAGGCATCTTCGTTGGCGCCATGTCGGCTCTCTCCCACCTCATCCGGCCCCGCGGGGGCCTCGCGATCCATGCCGTCATCGCCCGCCTCGGCCGCCTCGGCCGCCTGTTCCGGCTGCTGAAACACGTTCGGCTCGGAGGCGCGCGGGGTTAGATCGGAGATTAGGTTTTCCGGGATCAGACGATTGCCGAAGCCCGGGCTCGGCAGCACCAGGACCGGTCCGGCCGCGTTCTCCGGCGGCGTCTCCGGCGGCCCGCACGGGGCCATGCGCGCCAGAGCCAGGGCCAGGGCCAGGGTCATCGAAAGCGATGCTTTCGTCGTGAACGACATGTTCGACTCCTTCTGCCGTGGTGGTGTCTGCTACGAGCCTGCGGCGTCGCGCCCGGCCGGCTTCTCGGCAATGGGGGTGGTCACTTCGTCGCGTCTCGGGCGGTCGATGATGAACCCGCCCCGGCTGCCGCGCTGCAGGTAGCTGTTGTTCTGGGCGCCGGACCCGTACTTGTCGTTCCCGCCGTAGTCGATCAGGAAGCTGAAGTTGCCGCCGGCTTCGCGGATGGGGTGGTAGGTCATCGTGGGGGCGGCGTATCCTTGGCGGTTGCCATGGTACTGGTCGTCGCCGTTGTAGTCGAACAGCACGCCGAGGCCGGCCTGCGCGCCGTTGCCTTGGTTGCCGTGGTACGTGTCGTTTCCGTCGAAGTCGATCAGGTACGCGACGGCCAGGTCCCAGGCGAATCCGGTCGACATGATGGTTCCGGTGTACAGGTCGTCGCCGGCGTCGTCGAAGAGGAACCCCAGGGCGTAGTGGCATGCCCAGCCGCATCCGAACCGGACGAAGTCGCGTTCGGCGCGGCGTCCGCCGTGGTAGGCGGTCTTCGTGCCGCCGACGCGCCGGTCGTTTCCGGCGAAGTCGCGGGCGAAGCCCATCCCGGTCCAGTAGCCGCCGCCGTGGGAGAAGTAATCGTATTCGTACACGTCGTCGCCGCCGCCGTCGAGGATCACCCCGATACCCCCGTTGGCCACCTGCCGGATGCCGGAGCCCACCCCCTGCCCCCAGCCCTCGTAGCCGGGCGTTTCAGGGTAGGAGTTCGGGTACAGACCGCCGGTGTAGTAATGGTCGTCGCCGTCGAGGTCGGCCAGCAGCCCGAAGCCCAACGGGTGGCCGAATCCTTGCGACCACATGGCGGCGCGGTAGCGGTCGTTGCCGTCGCGGTTGACGAGGATTCCGACACCGCCCAGGGCCGTGCCCTGCGCCCGCCGCAGGCCGACGAACGTGTCGTCGCCGCCGAAGTCGATGAGGATGCCCACCCCGCACAGGGCCGAACCCTGCGCCACGTCGACCGCCTGGTACGTATCGTTGCCCTCGCGGTCGATGAGCACCGAAATACCCATGACGGCCGCCCCTTGGATGCCCGGCTTCTTGCCGATGTACTTGTCGTCGCCCTCCAGATCGATCACCACCAGCACGGGGCGGCGCAGCGACACGGTGCCTTCGTAATAGGTGTCGTTCCCGCCCAGGTCGACCACGGCGGCCACGCCCGGCATGTCGTCGAGATGGTAGGTGTTGTCGCCGCGCCCGCCCACGACGATCGTGCCGGCGGGCGTTTCGATGATTCGGGCGATGGTGCCGCTGACGCCCTTCATCTGCAGGGGGGCGCCCTCGTGGTCCGGGATTGCCGCCAGTTGGTCGAGGACCCGCGGATCGGCCAGCAGAACGAGGTCTTCGGCCGCGGCGTACAGCGCGCCGCGGTCCATGCGCTCCATCAGGTCGGTCAGCCGCCGCGCCCGCGCCCGATCGGGCAGGGTGTGGCCGTGCCGGCTGTTGGCGGTGAACACGTTGTACAAACCGGCGGCCAACTCGCGGACCTCTGTTTTGCTCAGGGGCCGCAAGGCCGCTGCGTAATGGGCCTGCGCGTCGACGAGGCTTTGCCGCAACAGGTCCAGGGCCGCTTCCGGCGAATCGACTTCGGGCAAGGAGCGCGGCGTGCGGTCGGGCAGATCCATCTTGCGCCGGGCAATTGCCAGCGCCTCGCCCAAGCCGCCATGTTCCTTGAGGACGGCTTTCTGCAGGTCGCGGGTGAACTTTTCGGCCTCGGCGGGGGCCTTCAGCGGGTTGCGCAGCATGTGGTCGAACCAGCGGAGCCGGCAGTTGCCGGTCAGCTCCGACCCCGTGTTTCGGCTCGCGGCGGTGGCGTCGAGCCGCTGGGCGGCGTACGCTTCGAAGCGGCGGAACTGCGAGTCGGCGCCTCGATTTCGCAGCCCCGTGGCGATCTCTTCCTGCATCAGCCGAACGATGCCCGCCGCAAGGGGCTCGCCGACCGAGGGCGTCGAGGGCGGTGACGGCGGTTGGTCCTCCGCCGATACCGGTTCCTTATCCGCCGACGCCGGGTCATCCCCGGCCGGTGCAGCGATTTCTTCCGGCGTCGCTTCGCTCTGTTTCGGCGATGGGTCCCCCGCCGACGGCGCGGCCGGCTGCTCGTCCGCATCGGCGCCGTCGACCACCCGGTCTGGTGGCTCGTCCGTCACTGGGCCTTCCGGGCCGGCATCCGGAGTGGGTTCGCCGACGTGCGGAATGAGAAAGGCAGGTCCGACCCGTTCATGGGAGTTCTCGGCCGCCGACATCGAGGCTGCCGAGGCCACCAGGATTGCCCACGCTGCCAAAACTGCCCAGGCAAAGCATCGCCCGTTCCGCATCACATTGCCCCCCAGATACCCCATTCACAAACCATGCGTCCCCATAACCCTTCACCGGGGACTGTCCCAATTTTCGCGGCGGAGACGGTATTCCCCTTGGACAACGCTCTTTCGCCGCGAAAATGGGACCAGTCCCCGGCCGGCCGGTGAACGGTTATCCCTTAGCTAATTGTCTCGACTAGAACCGCCTGTTCGCATGAATGGTACTTCGAGCCTTGTCCTTTTCCCGTTCGGCGGCCGCTTGGAGCCCGTGCCTGCACCGTACGCCAACCCACTGGATTGACCGCCCACGTTGCCGTAAGCTGAACGGATGGAACCGACGTACGATTTCGACGTGGTTGTAGTGGGCGGCGGTCATGCGGGCACCGAGGCGGCGTTGGCGGCGGCGCGCATGGGCGCACGAACCGCGCTGTTGACCGACAATCTCGATACGGTCGCGCAGATGAGCTGTAATCCAGCCGTCGGAGGGGTGGGCAAGGGGCATATCGTCCGCGAAATCGACGCGCTGGGCGGCGCCATGGGGCGGACGGCGGATCGGAACGGCATCCAGTTCCGCGTGCTCAACCGCCGCAAAGGGCCGGCCATGCACGGCCCCCGAGCCCAGGCCGACAAAGCGGCCTACCGTCAAGAAATCAAACGCCGGTGCGAGGCGCAGCCGAACCTCACCCTGCGACAGGAGTCGGTCGTGGACCTGCTGACCGATGGCCCCCCCGGCGCGCCGCGGATGGCCGGGGTGCGCGTGGCGGGCGGCGCCGTGTACCGGGCCCGGGCCGTCGTGCTCTGCTCCGGCACGTTCATGCAGGGGATGCTGCACGTGGGCGAGAAGTCGATGCCCGGCGGCCGGATGGGCGAGCCCGCCACAAGCGGCATCAGCGAGGCGCTCCGCCGGCTGGGGCTCACCCTGGCCCGATTCAAGACCTGCACGCCGCCCCGGGTGAACGGCCGGACCATCGACTTCGACCGGACCGAGCCCCAGCCGGGCGATGCGCGGCCGCAGCCCTTCTCCTTTCTTACCGGCCGCATCGACTGCCGGCAGTTGCCCTGTTACATCACCTACACCAACGAGACCGTCCACGCCCTGGTCCGGGCGAACCTCCACCGCGCGCCGATGCACACCGGCCCAAGCCGATCGGCCGAGCCGCGGTACTGCCCCTCGGTCGAGACGAAGATCGTCCGGTTCCCGGAGAAGACGCGGCATCAACTCTTCCTCGAACCGGAGGGGCGCACCACCCACGAGTTCTACCTCAACGGCCTGCCCACCAGTTTGCCCCGCGACGTGCAGGAGCGCATTCTCCACGATACCGCCGGATTGGAACGCGCCGAGATTCTCCGCTATGGTTACGCCATCGAATACGACTACGTGCCACCGCAACAACTCTTCCGCCGGCTCGAAACCAAACGGGTCGGCGGTTTGTTCCTGGCCGGGCAGATTAATGGAACGACAGGCTACGAGGAGGCGGCCGGCCAGGGGCTCCTTGCCGGCGCGAACGCGGCGCTGGCGCTGCAAGGCAAGTCCCCCCTCGTGCTCGGCCGCGATCAGGCCTACCTCGGTGTGATGATCGACGACCTCGTCACCCGCGGCGTCGACGAACCCTACCGTATGTTCACCAGCCGGGCCGAGTACCGGCTCCTGCTGCGGCACGACAACGCCGACCGGAGGTTAACCCCTCTGGGGCGAAACGTCGGGCTGGTTTGCGACGAGCGTTGGAGCCGCTTCCGGGCGAAGCAGGCGGAGATTGCGCGGGCCACCGGACTGCTCGGCCAATTGCGTATCGGTCCCCTGACCCTGGAGCAGCAGCTCCGCCGGCCGGAGACCTCCTGGTCGGAGCTGGCGGCGCGGCATCCGGCGCTGGGGGAGATTTCGGCCGAGACCGCCGCCACGCTTAGCAGCGACGCGAAGTACGCGGGCTACATCGTCCGGCAGGAGGCCGAGATCGCCCGGCAACGCCGCTTCGCCGAGCGAGGCATCCCCCCCGACTTCGACTACACGACGGTGAGCCATCTGCGCGCCGAAGCGCGGGAACAACTCGGCCGGGTGCGGCCGGGCGACCTGGCCCAGGCCGGGCGCATTCCGGGCATCACCCCGGCGGACCTTTCGGTGCTGATGCTGCACCTGCAAAGCCGCGGCGGTGGGCAGCGTCAGGCCGGATAGACCCGCCCTGCGGGGGGAAATCGGTGCCAACAGGAACGTTCCCGCCCGGGAAGAAACGGCGGGGTGAATTGCGATTGTTCCGTAAACGCTTTCAACATAAAGGTTTGCGGAAGATGGAATCGCCTTGACTGGCACGGAAAGATAGCTATAATTAGAGCTATGTGGCAAGTTCGGTAATGTCGGCAGAACCGGATAGGCCTGCTGTTTGCACGCAGCGAAGCAGAGTAACGAGTCTGCGTATCCCGCGGGCTCAGGGCGAATAGTATAGCCGATTCAAGCACGGAGGACCAGAAACCCGAGAGGCTCCCCGATGGCTTTCCCGGGTTTCGCTACCACCAGCCTCGGCAGGGCTGGGCAAGAGGGACGGTGAACATGAAAACGGTGTTTACAACCGGCGAGGCGGCAAAGATCTGCAAGGTCAGCCAGCAGACGATCATCCGCTGTTTCGACTCCGGCCAGTTGAA
>PWXP01000035.1 GCA_003561895.1 Planctomycetaceae bacterium
CGGCCGCCGCCGCGGCCAGCGCCGCGCCGAGCCCTCGCAGGATCGACTTATCCTGGTCGCTCAGGCGGATCGCTTCCGCCACCGGCGGGGGCTGATAATGGCTGGGGTCGTGAAGCATGGGCAGTGTCCTCGTCAAACCGTAGCGGTCACCACTGGGCGGGCATGTACTCTTCGACGTTATCCTGGGTGATGATGGCGATGGGCAGGTAGCGGATCGGGGGAATCGGGCGGCCGTAGAACCAGTCGGCGGCGAGTTTCATCGGCACGGCGCCGTCGGCTTCCGCTGATTGGTAGGTGATCGCGTGCAGCCTGCCTTCCCGGACGAAGTCCATGCCCACCTTGCTGTTGCCCGCCGCCACCCGAATGATGTCTTCCCGGTTCGCGTTCTTCACCGCTTCGTTGATTCCGACCTGCGTGCCCGAGTCGTCGGCGCTGACAATGCCCTTCAGGTCATCGCCGAAGCGGGTAATCCACCCGGCGACCACGTCCTTGCTCCTTTCCGATTCGAGATCGGTGGTTTGCATGGCCAGGCATTTCATTTTCGGGGCAATCTCCTTCAATTGGCTGACGACCGACCACGTTCGCGAAAAGAACGGCGACGACCCCGGCCGGTGCTGAACGATGCAGTAATTCCCCTCATAGTCCATCCGCCGGGCGAACTCTTCGGCCAGCATTCGAAACTGCCGCCAGTCGTCCGGACCCGTCCAAGCCAGCAGGTACCTGTGGGCCTCGCTGGCCGGCAACAGGTTGATGGCAATGACCGGAATGCCCGCCGCGTTCAGCTTGCGGAACAAGGGCGTACACGCTTGCGCGTCGACGGGGCTGATGATGACCAGGTCGGGCCGCTCGTTGATCGCTTGATCGACCTGCTGTGCTTGCAGGTTCAGGTCGTTGTTGGCGGTCTTGTAACTGACCTGAATGCCGTACACCTTGGCCACCTTTTCCATGCCGGTCATCATGGCGGTCTGGTACGGGTGGTCGACGGCCTTCAGGTACGTGACCCGCTTGCCGTCCGGCCCGTCGGCGGGCGATTGGGGAATGTTGGTCTTTTCGACCCCCCAACCCGAATACTCCATGTCGTACCAGTGCAGCGGGTGCTCTTTCGGCAGCGCCCGGGGGTCCTCCGGCCGCGGCGGCACGTTCCTTTCCACCATGGGGAGGATGAGCGGCTGGCCGTCTTCCGAAGTGAGCGCGGCGACCTCCCTTTCCCGAGCGGCCCATTGCGCCTCGAGTTCCTCGCGGGTGGCGGGTCGGGCGGAAGCCGCGCCGGGCCCGGCCGCCGCCGGCATGAAGGTCCCCTGGCGGCTTAACAGGAACATGGCGAAGACGGCCACGACGGCCACGCAGCCGACCACCCCCACCACAACCAGGGCTAACGTGTTTTCATTCTTGGTCATTATATTGTCCTCTTCTTGGTTGGCGTCATTGGCGTTGCTGGCGAGCAGTCGCTGCGCTTCCGCCATAAGCTCGTGGCGTCGCCCGCGAAGACGGCGCCGGCGGACATTCACCGCCCCATCATAAAGAACGACCGAGGCGAGTACCAGCCCGGAGGTGATCCGCCGGATTTCCCACCCGCAGCCCATGCACTCCAGCCCGTTGTAAAGCATGGTCAGGGCGAGCAGCGCCACCATGCTCTTGACGACGCTGCCTCGGCCCCCCGCCATGGATGTGCCGCCGATAATCACGGCCGCGACCACTTCCATGAGCGAAGGATTTCCCATGGTGGGCGTGGCCGTGCTGATTCCGATGGCGAACAGGGCGCCGCCGAACGCCGCCAGCACGCCGGAAACCATGAACGCGCCGACAACGTACCGGTCGATAGGCAATCCCGACGCCCATGCAGTTGCCGGATTCGCACCGACGAGGAACAGTCCTCGCCCCACGGTGGTCCGCTGCAACAGCACCTCGAACAGCACGGCCAGCGACACGGCAACGATGACGCGCGGAGCCAGCATGGGCAGCAGGGGAGTTTCCATCCACTGGCCAAGCCGGAAATCGAGCACCGACAGGGTGCCGCCGGCGGAATACATGTAGACAAGTCCCTGCACGACGATCATGGTACCGAGGGTCACGATGAACGAATCGACCTTCGCCTTGGCCACGAGCACGCCGTTGGCCAGGCCCACCAGGGTCCCGGCCCCGGCGGCCACCGCGACACTGCCGGCCCACCCGAGCGACGGCTGCAAGCCGATTGCCATCATCCCGCCAAGCGTCAGGTTGACCCCGATGGAAAGGTCGAGTTTTCCGCTGATCATCACCAAGGTGAAGCCGATCGCTGCCGGCAGGCTCAAGCTCATGCCGCGGAGGATGCTGGTCAGGTTGGCCGCGGTCAGGAAACGGGGCGCCACGGCCGCCATGAACACGAACACCAGCAGCGCGAGCGCATAGGTCCGGTTCTCGCGCGCGATCCTCCGCCACGGGCGCACGCTGAAGCCCGAGTGCGCGCCGGCCCCGGCGGCGGCTTCCGATGCCTGTGGCGCCTCGCGGTTCATGGCTCACCCCTTCCGGAACGGCGGGCGAAGAAGCTTGTGGCGCCGACGACGGCCACGAACACCAGCCCCTTGACCACCATCTGGCCGAACGAGCCCACGCCCAGGAGCGTCAGCAGGTTCAGCAGCACGCCGATGACCAGCACGCCGCCCAGCACGCCCGCCACCGAGCCGCGCCCGCCTTGCAGGCTCACGCCGCCCAGCACCACGGCCGTGACCGCGTTGAAATCGTAGCCCAGCCCGGTATCGAAGGTCCCCTGCCGGTTCATCGATGTCAGGAGCAGCCCGGCCACGCTTGTGGTGAAGGCGGAGAGGACAAACACTTTCACGACGATCGCCGGCACGTTCACGCCGCTGGTGTGCGCCACGTCGGGGGCCGCCCCGACAAGCTGCACCTGCGCCCCGAACTTCGTATGCTTCATCACCAGATGCGCGGCCAGGATCACGCCCAGCATGATGGCCGTGGGCAACGGAAACCCGCCGGGCAACTCGCGTTGCGAAAGGCCGAGGAAGAAGGCGCCCGGCCGCGTTCCGGCGTCGGGATAGAGCTGGCGGCCCGCATAGAACCAGCGCAGCAGGCCGTCGAGCAGGAAGGCCATGGCCAGGGTCCAGACGATCGGGTTCACCCTCCCGTAGCCGACCGCAACGCCGTTGACCAGTCCCACGAGGAGGCCGGCGCCCAGCCCGGCCGCCAGCGACGCCCCGATGCCGTACGGCTGCATCGAGATGGCCGCCAGGCCGGAAAACGCCATGATGGCCGGCACCGAAAGGTCGGCATAGTGGCGGCTGTACGTCACAAACGCCACACCCGCGCACACAATGCCCAACAGCGTGACGTTCCGCAGTACGTTCAGCAAGTTGTCGGGCGACGCGAATCGGGGCGAAAGCGCGCAGCCGGCGACCACGAGCGCCAACAGCACGCCATAAATGCCCAGGGCATCGAACAGCGCGGCATGCCACGCAATCCGAAGCCGCCGCCCGTCGCCCCGCCCGATCGTATTGTTATCCGTCTCGATACTCATAACGTGGGATAGTGCTTCCAGCCTGTCATGTCGTGGGATAGTGCTTCCAGCCTGTCACGTCGTGGGATAGTGCTTCCAGCCTGTCACCTTGCTTCCAGCTATCCAAATCCGTTCATGGATATTCCTCAATCATCCGCATTGGCTGCCAGCAGCACCCGGTCCTCGTCGAACTCCCCTCGCTGCATCTCGCGGGTAAACCGCCCCTTTCGCATGATGATCACCCGATCGGCCAACCCGACCAGTTCCGGCAGGTCGGACGAAATCAAAATGATACACTTTCCCTCGTCGGCCAGTCGGCCGATTGCCTCGTGGAGGATCTGCTTCGCGCCGACGTCGACGCCGCGAGTCGGTTCGTCGAGGATCAGGACGGTCGGCTCGACGGCGAGCGATTTGGCCAGAAGGAGCTTCTGCTGGTTCCCGCCGGAAAACTGGCCGGCCGCCCGCGACGGATCGAGCGGATCCAGCCTCAAGGCGGCCGCGCGCTCGTGGAAAACGCTCCGCGCGGCGGCCGGCGCCATCCGGGCCGACCTCTTCGCAATGAGCGAAGCCAGCACGTTGTCGACCGCCCGCAGACGCAGTGCCAACCCTTCCCGCTGCCGATCCTCGGTCACGTACGCCAGGCCGGCGCGCAAGGCGCCGGCCATGCTCCGGGCGGCAACGGGCCGGCCGTCGAGCCGGAGGGCGCCTTCGTCGAGCGGATCGATGCCGCACATGGAACGGGCCAACTCGCTCCGGCCCGCACCCGCCAGCCCGCCGATGCCCACGATCTCCCCCTCGCGCACCGTAAAACTCACGCGGTGGAAGAAACCGAAACGGCTCAGGCCGCAGGCCTCGAAACGCACCGGGCCGGGGGCGCGCGCCCGCCGAATGGTCATCTCGTTCATGGCGCGGCCGATCATCAGTTCGACAATGCGGGCCGCGTCAGCCTCCGCCGCCGCCAGTTGCGCCACGCGCCGCCCGTCGCGCAGCACCGTGATCCGGTCGGCAATGCGCAACACCTCGGGCAGGTGGTGCGAAATGTAAACGATCGCAAGCCCCTGGCGCCGCAGCCGGCCGATGATCTCGAAAAGCCGCTCGACCTCGTGCGCGCTCAGTGCGGTGGTGGGCTCGTCCATCACCAGGATGCACGGCACGTTTCCCAGCGCCTTTGCGATCTCAACGAGCTGCGCTTCATGCTGGCTGATGTCCTCAACCGGCGTCTGGGGGTCGAGGTCTTCCAGGCCGACGCGGGCCAGCAGGAGCCGGGCCTCCCGGAGCAACGCGGCCCGAGCAAGCCAGCCGCGGCGCGACGGCAGACGGCCCGCAAGAAGGTTCTCCGCAATGCTCAGCGGCTGAGCCAGGCTGAGTTCCTGGTGAATCATTTCGATTCCGCGGGCTTTCGCCGCCGCCGGCCGGTGCAGCGCGACCTCGCGGCCGCCCACCACAATCCGGCCGGTATAGTCGCCGAACGCCCCGGCCAGCATCTTCATCAGCGTCGACTTGCCGGCGCCGTTCTCACCCATAATCGCGTGAACCTCGCCCACCCGCACGTCGAAGTCGACCCGATCGACGGCCAGCGTTCCGGGATACCGCTTCGAAACGCCTTCCATGCGAAGCGCCAAGGGGTAGCCCGCCCCGTCGCAAAATGTTTCAACCGGTATCGCTTGCATGACGTTCTCCGTTGAGTGCGGGCTAGAACCCTCGCAGGTCCGTGCTGCTTCGTGGCGGCAGGCCGGGGGCGGGCGTGCGCTTCAGCACAAGATACTCGATGCCGAGCCGTTCGCAGTACTCCCGTTTGCCGCCCCGGTTCCCGTCTTCGTTCACCGCGTACATGTCGGGCTTCAGCCGGCGGATTTCCGGGTCGGCGTCGAGCCAGCCTTCGCCGCTGGAAACGAGCGCCTGCTTGACGTGCCGGATCGAGCCGACTAGATAGCGCCGTTCCGCCTCGGGCAGCAGCGGATGCCCCGCGCCCTTCAGCAGCCGGATGTTCGCGTCGTGGCCGACGATGACGTACAAGTCGCCATGCGCCGCCACCTCTTCGGTGAACCGCACGTGCCCCGAATGGAACCAGTCGTAGCAACCGGTCGCGACCACCTTCTTGCGCCCCGGCGGGGAGGGCATGGGCGCCGGCTCCGGAAAACCGGCCATTTGCGCCGCGGGCAGCACGCGGTACTCCAGCCCGTGCCGGCGGCAGAACGCCCGGCGGCCTTCGCTCGCCCCCGTCGCCGCGTCCACCCACACGGCCGCCGGCAGGCCGCCCAGGTCCGGCAGGGCGTCGGGGGCGACCGGCGCGAACGGGGGCACAACCCGCTCCACATAACGAACGGCTTCGAGAAGATACCGCCGTTCCGCATAGGGAAACCGCGGCGGGCGACCATGAACCTGCTCGAACATCGCATCGGGCCAAAGGTACACATGCACCTCGCCCAGCCTGCCGGCCTCCTCGAGGAACCGCAGGTGCCGGGAGCGGAGGTCGTCGAACCCGCCGAAAACAATCACTTTCTGCCGCGCATTCGTCATTTCCGCTCTTCCATTTCCAGGTGCAGGCCACGACAATGCAGCAGGCACACGCCGCTGTGCCGTCTCCGGGCAGTGCAGCCCGCATCGGAAACCGGAACCGCCCTCATCTTCCAGTACGAACGTTGATCTTCAAGGCGCCCGGCACCGGCTCGGTGGAGGCCACCAGCAGGTAGCCGCCCCCGCAGCCGGAATACATCGCGCCGGGGCAGCGCGCCTGGTAATGGGCCAGAAGGCCCGGCAAGTCGACCGTCAGGACCGGGTGCCGCACCGTTTGCGGCAGAATCGCCTCCCAGCAGGCCATGCAGGCGTTCATCGACGCGCCCAGGGCGCGCACGTCGCGCGCCGCGATGGCGTCGAAGCAATCGCGCCCGCTCGCCCCCAAACGGCGAACCCACGCCGGATCGAGCCGTTTGACGCCCAGCGGGTGATAGCCCTCGGGCCGCTGCGCCACCGGCAGCACGTGCAGCACCTCTTCCAGCCAGCGGGCGACGGCGGGATCGGTGTTCGACTCGACGCGGGCCGGAAAGACGCCGCCCTCGTGCCCGGCATCGTAATCGAGCCGGCTCACGCCGGGGTACACCAGCCCGATCATGTCCTGCGACCCCGAGGGATCGCTGCGCCCGCGGTTCTCCTCGTGGTACAACTCGCGGACCGACGCCGCCGGCTCCCGTTCGGGAAGCGTGCCGCCCCACAGCGCCAGCGCGACCTTTCGCGTCCCGGTGGCCATGCCGGCACGCTCCATGAACCAGCAGTGCGGATGAACGTTCACGACCACCATCGAACCGGGCGGGGCGGGATCGTGCCGCGAAACGAACGGCTGATCGATCCACCCCCCGGCCAATGCAACACGGTAGGGAATCGCTCCGATGACCTCGGTCAGCGATCGGCCAACAGGGGAGTTCACAGTAAGGCCTTTTTGGGCTCTTCCGTTTCTAAGTGCAGAGAGCCCTTGTTTTCGGGACGGCACACGGCGTGTGCCTACTA
>PWXP01000201.1 GCA_003561895.1 Planctomycetaceae bacterium
ATTCTTGCTTTCTTTCAGGCCGCACTTCCGACCGCCGGAAGGTATCCTAACTCCTGGATTCGGCTGGGTTTAGGTCAGGTCGGGGCGAGAGGATTTGAACCTCCGACTTCCTGCTCCCAAAGCAGGCGCGCTAGCCAAACTGCGCCACGCCCCGGTGTCGAATGGTCGCGGTGCGCCAGGGTGGGCTCGGCAGGCGGTTTGCCGCCCGCAGGAGTCGGGCCGGAATGGGACGCGCCGCGATATGCATGCTCGAACAGACTCTAATTTACCGCGGAATCGGTTCGGTCGCAAGCGGTTCACGGCGGGCAGGTTCACGGCGGGCAGGTTCACGGCGGGCAGTGCGATGGGAGGCCGCCATTTGCCTCGCCGGCGGCTAGGTTGGTTCTGCCCCGCCAGTGGCCAGCGCGAGCGCGATCCGGCAAGCGCGGCCGAACTCGCGCAGGTCGAGCCGCTCGGCGGTGGTGTGCGCATGCATCTGGCCGCCGCCAAGCGACACGGCGGGAATGCCACGCAGGGTCATCCAGTTGGCGTCGAGCCCGCCATCGGACACCGCTCGCTCAGGCGCTCCGCCGACGGCGTGGATGGCCGCCTCGGCGGCCAGCACACAGGGCTCGTCGTGGGGGAGGAGGAACGCCTCGTAATCGAGCCGGCCGTCGAGGGCCACGCGGGCGGTCTTGCCCTGGTGATTGCGGACTTGGCGCGCGGCGCGCCGGAACGCTCGTTCGAAGGCGCGGACGACGCGGCGGCGAAAGGCGGGGTCGTGGCTGCGGGCTTCGGCGCGGAGGGTCAACTCGGGAGTGACCACGTTGGTGGCCTCGCCGCCATGGACGGCGCCCACATTGCTGGTTCCTCGCCGGCCGTCCTTCTCGACCCGCCCGAGCCAGCCCGCCTGATGCAACTCGGCAATGGCCAGCGAGGCGACGGTGACGGCGCTGACGCCTTCTTCGGGAGCCCCGCCGGCATGGCTGGCGATACCACGAACGGTGATGGTCATTCGGTACCCGCCGGTGGCGCCCACGGTGAGCTTGTCGGCCCGGCCGCCGTCGAAGTTAAAGGCCAGCCGCGGCCTGCCGAGCAGGGAGAGGGTGGCGTTCCTGGCCCCGTGCAGGCCGGTTTCTTCCTGGACGGTCCAAAGGAACGTCAGCGGCGGATGCGGGAGTTCGCGGCGGACCACCTCGAGCGCCGCGTGGAGCACCAAGGCACAGCCGGCCCGATCGTCGGCCCCGAGGCCGGTGTGCTTTTCGGCGGGTACGAGGAACCGGCCGCGACGGACAGGCCGGGCACCCTGGCAGAGGGGAACCGTGTCGGTGTGGGCCATCAGCAGCCGCCGCGGCCCGCGCACCGTTCCCGGCAGCTTGCACACCAGGTTCCCCACCTCGCCGCCGTGGATGCTTCGCCAGTGGGCGCGGTCGAATCGGACGGCCTCGGGCGGAACCCCCGCGCGGTACAGTTCGGCCACGATGAAATCCATGACCGGGCGCTCCCGCCCGCTAGGGCCGGGAAGCGCAATAAGGCGGGTGACGAGGTCCTCCGCGCGGGAGGAAAGTGGGCTCTTCACGCGTGGGCCTCTCAAACGGGTTCTATACGAAGCGTACGATTAAGCGGGCTCTTCCGTTTCTAGGTGCAGACTGCGTTACTTGGGGACGGCACAGCGGCGTGTGCCTACTCCATTGGCGCAGTCTGCACCTAGAAACGGGAGAGCCATTGAGCTTATCATAGCGGACCGCCTTCCGCCAGAAGCGTGCCCCCGAGGGGGGGGTAAGTAAACCCCGTGGCTCCAGACCGTCCACCCATTTGGATCCGTTTCCCATGCGTTTCTTCATTGCCGGCATCATGCAGGGTTCGCATACGGCCAAGGCCGTGCACGACCAAGTGTATCGGGAGCAAGTTGGCGAACTGATCGCCCGATATTTCCCCGCCGCCGACGTGTACGACCCGCGCGCCAAGCACCGCAATTCGATCGAGTACGCCGACCTGACCGGACGCGAAGTGTTCTTCCGCCACAACGCGATGTGCCGCGAGGTCGACGTGCTGGTGGCCGTGCTGCCGTCGGCGTCGATGGGCACGGCTATCGAAATGTGGGAGGCCTACCGTTCCGGGGCGGCGGTCATCGCGGTCAGTCCGATGCAACACAACTGGGTGGTGAAGTACCTCAGCCACGCCGTGTACCCCACCCTCGATACGTTCGCCGCCGCCCTGGCCGAGGGCGCGGTCGCTCGGTGCATCGAGGGGGTTCGGGGGATACAATGAACTAATGCACCCACTGATCGATCCGCCGAACGAACTGCTGGCCGAATGGCTTGCCGCACGGGGGCTGCCGGCGTTCCGGCTGCGCCAGATCCGCCGTTGGATGTTCCAGCGGCGCGCCGATTCCTTCGAGGCGATGACCGACCTGCCGGCCTCCTTGCGGCGGGAGTTGGCCGAACAGTTCGCGGTCCTCAGTAGCCGGGTCGCCCGGCACGAGCAAGCCGACGACCGCACCGAGAAGCTTCTGCTGCAACTTGCCGACGCCGAGCAGGTCGAGTGCGTCCTGCTGCGCGACGACCGCGGGCACCGCACCGCCTGCGTCAGCACGCAGGTGGGCTGCGGAATGGGGTGTGTGTTTTGCGCGAGCGGGCTTTCCGGCCTGGCCCGGAACCTTTCGGCCGGCGAAATTGTCGAGCAACTGCTGCACCTCGAACGCCTGCTGCCCCACGATGAGCGGCTCACGCACGTCGTGGTGATGGGCATGGGCGAGCCGCTGGCGAACCTCGATGCGCTGCTGCCCGCCCTGGCCGTGGCCTGCGACCGGGAAGGACCGGGCATCAGCGTGCGGCGGATCACGATTTCGACCGTTGGGCTTCCGGCGGGCATTCGCCGTCTGGCCGGGCTTCCGTCGCCGTATCAGCTTGCCGTTTCGTTGCACGCGCCGGACGACGAGCTTCGTACCCGGCTGCTGCCCGCCGCTCGTACGATCGGCTTGCGCGCGGTCCTCGAGGCTGCCGACGATTACTTCGCGCGGACCGGGCGGCAGGTGACGTACGAGTACGTGCTCGTGGCCGGTGTGAACGACCGGCCGGGGCACGCGGAACGGCTGGCCGGCCTGCTTCAGGGCCGGTGCGTGCTGGTGAACCTGATTCCGCTGAATCCGGTGCCCGGCCTGCCGTACCGAGGTTCGAGTGCGGCGGCCGTTCGGCGTTTTCAGGACGGATTGGAGCGAGCGGGAGTCCGCGTACAGGTCCGGCGGCGCAAAGGAGGTGGTATCAGCGGGGCGTGCGGGCAGTTACGGCGCGAACGCGGGAACCCGCCGGTCCCCGCTGCCGGGGGCGCGGCGAGCACGGAAGCGGGCCAGTCCTCGGCCGGCCCCTGAACGGTTACGCGAACGCCGTGTCCAGAACCTTGGCCAAAGGCCGGGGTTCCATAGAGTGAGGAGTTGCCCTTGGTCGTTACCGAATCGTCCACGCGCCGTGCCTTGCGCGATCCCGACGTGCATCTGATGCTTGAAGTGCGCGAGGGCAGCGCCGTGGCGTTCGAGCAGCTTGTGGCCCGATATCAGGACCGCCTCGTAGCCGTGCTCGATCACCTGGTGGGCGACCGGGATCAGGCCGAGGATCTTGCCCAGGAGGTGTTCCTGCGGGTGTACCGCTCGCGGCAGCGGTATCAGCCGGGGGCGAAGTTCGCGACCTGGTTGTTTACGATTGCCAACAACGCGGCGTTGAACGCGCTGCGCAGCCGTGCGCGGCGGCGCGAGGTGAACCTGGCGGCTCGCGACAGCGGCGCGTTTCGGGGCTCCCCGCTGGACCGGATGCTCCAGGCCAGCAGCAGCCAGATGCCCGCCCGCCAATTCGACAAGGCCGAGTTGCGGGCGAATGTGCGCCTTGCCCTGGAATCGCTCAGCGAGCGGCAGCGCATGGCAGTGCTGTTGTGCAAGTTCGAGGGGATGAGCTACACCGATATTGCCCAAGCAATGGACTTGACGCCGAAAGCGGTCAAGTCGCTTCTGGCTCGGGCAAGAGCGAATTTGCGCGAGGTCCTCGCGCCGTATCTTGAAGAGGGTCACCGCCCGGGAACTGAGTACGATGAGTGATCATCACGCCAACACCGAACCCCTTAGCGACGAGCAGTTGGTCGCCTACCTGGACGGCGAAATGCCCAGCGCAGACGCCCGGCGGCTCGAGGCGCGGCTGGCCGACGATGGCGGCCTGCGCAGCCGGCTCAACGCGCTGGACCGGACCTGGCAGCTTCTGGATCAACTGGAGACCGATGCAGCAGGCCGCGGCTTCACCCGCACCACGCTGGAGATGGTCGCCGCCGCCGAGGAAGCTGAGCGGTCGTTCACGGCGGCGCCGCGGCGCCGGGTGCGGCGCGCGGCGCTGGCGGCGGCACTGCTATTGGCCGCCGGCATGGCGGGCTTTCTGGCCGTCGCGGCGGTCCGGCCCGATCCGAACCGCCGGCTGCTGGAGGACTTTCCCATCCTGGAAAACCTGGAACGTTACCGCGCCGTCGACGGCATTGACTTCCTGACGGCGCTGCATCGGGCGGGCCTTTTTCAGGAGGAATTGCCCGCCGTGGAAGAGCCACCCGGTGAGTGGGTGCCGGTCGCCTCACCCGACGCCGCGCGGGAGCGAATCGCGGCGATGGACCGCGCCAAGAAGGAGCAACTGCGGCGTTGGCGGGAGCAGTTCGCCGCGCTCGACGCGGACGAGCAGGCGCGCTTGCGCCGGCTGTACCATGACCTGGCGGCGGCTCGCGAGCCCGAGACGCTGCACGCCGTGGCGCTCCGTTACTACGAGTGGCTCAAGGCACTGCCGCCGATCGCGCGGGCCGAACTGGTCGAGCTTTCGCCGGCCGAGCGCGTCGAGAGGATCGAAAACCTCCTGGCGCGGCAGTCGAGGGATCGCATCCGGCGGCTGGGGGCCGAGGAGGCGCAGGTGCTGGGCGCGTGGCTTTCCGAGGTGACCGACCAGATGATTGAGGCCTTGCCGGAATCGGCGCAGGCCCGAATCCGCCAGGAGGCCGATTCCCAGCGGCGCCGGGGCGCTTTGCTGATGTTCCTTCAGTCGTCCCGATCGTCCGACGGTGTTCGGCGTTCGATCGACCAGGTGCTGGGCGAGGGCGACCTGGCGGAGCTGCGGGCGAGGCTGCCGGAATCGACCCGACTGGACCTCGAACGCCACGCGATACCGGAGCAGTGGCGCATCGTCAAAGGGTGGATTCCGCAGCTTGTTCGGCACCGTTTCGTCCGGCGGGGTCCGCGCGGGCTGTTCTCTGAGACGGACGAGCGAACCCTCGTGGAGTTCTTTGAGCACGAGCTGGACGACGCCGAGTTCGACCGGTTGTTAGCGCTGCCGGCCGAGGAGATGCAGCGGGAACTACGGCGGCTGTACCTGCAGCGCAGCAAAGGCCCGCCTTCCTGGCGCCCCGGCACACCCGGGCCGCGGCCGCGGCCCGGTCTGCGACCCAGCAGACGCCCCCCGCAGGAACCGCCGTCCGGCCCGGGACGCTCGCCTCCCGCCCCCAGGTAACCGTAAACGGGCCGGCCGGGAGCCCGCCCCCTCATCGGCCGAAAGGAACAGTCGCCCTGGGAACGGTTACGTTGAAATTGCCATGGCGGCGACAGTTTACACAAACCAACAGGCCGCCGGAGTGGGCTCCGACGGCCTGCATCAAATTATGCTCCCCGACGAGGACTCGAACCTCGGACCCAGCGGTTAACAGCCGCTTGCTCTACCAACTGAGCTATCGGGGAAAAGCGTCGTACGTCAAAGGCGGCACGCCCGGCGCCACGTTCATAGGTACGCGCGACGCGTTATATGGTAGTTTAGCCGCGCCGCAAGTGGGAATCAAGGGGGGATACCCCTTCCTAATGGATACCCCTTCCTAAACCGCGAATTGGGGACGAGGGGACCAATGGGGGGCCTCCGTTGGGATCCCACCAATCCGCGAAGGTACTGCCCGCGCGGTGCGCGCCGGTCAAGCCAAGTGTATCGACCATTACGGGGCACCTGGGCCCCCCTCGGATGGTTACCGATGTTCAATAGTCGCCGCCGCGGAGGGAGTGCAGGCAGGAATCCCGCCACGCGCGCAGTTGTTGCTTCATCTGCTCGGCCCGATCGGGGTGGTCGGCGATCACGTTGTTCCGCTCGCCGGGATCGTCGGCGAGATTGAACAGGAGGTAGTCGCCGCCGGCAAGTTCGTGGAGCTTCCACGGGTTGTCCAGCCAGACGCTGTGGCCGGGCGCTTGTTCGAGTGAGCGGTAGTCGTGGTCGGGACCGTAGAGGGTGCCCTCGTTGATTTCACCCTGGCCTCCGGCCTCGAGGACGGCCTGGAGTTCCTGGACGATCTTATCGCTCCACATACCCCGGCCGCCGATGCCCGCGTGGTGCCAGAAGGCCAGGGGCGTGGGGCGATCCTGCATCTCCCCTTCCAGCAGCGGCACGAGCGAAACGCCGTCGAGCGGGCGATCGGCGGGCACGGCGACGCCCGCCAGTTCGAGAAACGTCGCGAACAGGTCCACCGTGCCGCCGGGGAAATGACTGGTGCGCGGCGCGAGCCGACCGGGCCATTCGATGAGGGTGGGCACGAGCAGCCCGCCGTCCCACAACTGGCCTTTCGTCCCGCGCAGGTGCAGCAGTTCCGACCCGTCCTGCGGTCGGCCGCCGTTGTCGCTGGTGAACATCAGCAGCGTGTTCTTCTCGACGTTCAACTCGCGCAGCGCATCGCGCAGCCGGCCCACCGCGCGGTCGATGCCCGTGATTTCGCCGTAATAGTGGCGTAGTTGAGCGGGCTGATCGGCGTACAGGGCCTGCAATTCCGCGGTCGCCTGGTGTGGGATGTGCGGCGAACCGGTCCAGATGAACGCCAGGAACGGTTGGTCTTCCCGCACCGCGCGGGCGATGAACGGCAGCGCGGCCTCGACGGTCACCATCGACCCTTCGCCGCGAAGTTGGACGGGCTTGCCGTTGTGGCTGAACCACGGGTCGTTCATGTAGAAGTTCGGCGCCGC
>PWXP01000267.1 GCA_003561895.1 Planctomycetaceae bacterium
ACAGCTTCGTCACCTCGACCGCCTGATAGTCGATATCCACGCCGAAAATGTGCGAAAGCAGAATCCGCTTCCGCTCGGCGGTCGTCAGGCGCCAGTCGCCGTTGCTGTACTGGTACACCCGCGGGTTCGCGCCCCGGGCGTGCTTCCGCGGGTCGTCGGCCTCGGTGTATTGCTTCAGGTACCAATCGAGCAGGAACTGGTAGGCCACGATCAGGAACGAACCGCTGCCGCAGGCCGGGTCGAGCACGGAAATGGGCCGCCGGGTCTTTGCCGGCCGCCAGTTGGCCGTCAGGCCGCCCACCTCCTGCGGCGTTTTGCCTTCGAGGAGCTTGCCCACGGTGTTCTCGACGATGTATTCGACAATGTACGTGGGCGTGTAGTACACCCCGCCCGCCTTGCGGACCTCCGGCTTCTCCTCCACCTTCGCGCGGTGGCCGGGCGTCAGCCGGATGACCTTGCCCAGGAACTGCTCGTACACCTGGCCGAGGATGTCGGCCGGCAGGGCGGCGAACTCGTACGGGCTTTCCGGGTAGTACAGCCGGCCGAGGATGTCTTTGAGCACCCGGTCGTCGACCGCGAGCGTGGCGGTCAACTCGTCGGGCGGCTCGCGGTCTTTCTCGTGCTGGAAGTGGAACAGGCCGGAGTTGTACTTCTCGTCGGCCCGGTGGCATATCTCGACCAGCCGGAGGTAGACCTCGCCGCCGTTGAGCAGCGCTTGCAGTTGCCCGAACGGCTCGATGCCGCGCCCTTCGCACATCCGCAGGAAGACGATGCGGTCGATGATCCGCTGCACGGCGAAGTTCAGCTCGCGGTCGGTGAGCCGCTCGTTCCGCAGGCACAGGTTCCGCGCCAGCGCGTCGCGCCACGATTCGATTTTTCGCATGAAGTCGCGGCGGAGTTGGGTTTCATTGTAGTCGCCGCGGCGGTAGGCGTCGGCGTGCTCCTCGAATTGCCCAACCAGGCGAACGATGTCATCGGGAACGGTGCTCATAGTCGGCCAAGGTACATGGGCGGGCGGGAAGCGTCAAGCCCTTGCCGCCTGCCGCAGGGCGGCGACTTCCTGCCGGCTGAGGGGGCGATAGGCCCCGGGAGGCAAGTCGCCCAGGCGGACCGGGCCAACGGCCACGCGGACGAGCCGGATGACCTTGTGACCCAGCCGCGCTAACATGCGCCGGATTTCCCGGTTGCGGCCCTCGGTGAGTACCATTTCCAGGATGGTGCTCTGCTTCCGGTGCGACTTCACGGTGGCCTTCTCGACGCGGGCGACTCCCTCGGCCAAGTGAATGCCGTGCCGCAGCGCTGCCAGGGTGTCGCGCTCCGGGCGGCCGGCCACCTGCACCTGGTAGGTCTTGCGTACGGCATATCGCGGGTGGGTCAGCCGGTTGGCCAACTCGCCGTCATTGGTTACCAGGATCAGCCCCTCGCTGCCCAGGTCGAGCCGGCCGATGGTGATCAGGCCCTCCGGGTCGCCGGGCACGAGGTCGATCACCCGCTCGCGCCGCCCGGGATCGCGATGCGTCGACACCACGCCCGGCGGCTTGTTCACCGCATAGTACACCCGTTTGGGCTGCGGGAGCGGCTCGCCGTCGACCCGGATTTCCTGGCGCTGGGGATCGACACGGGTTCCGAGCCGGGTGACCATCTTGCGGTCGACCTCGACGCGCCCGGCCTCGATCAGCTCCTCGCAGGCGCGGCGGCTGCCCAGCCCCGCCGCCGCCAGCACCTTCTGGAGCCGCTCACCCTGGGCGGCGGGAGGTTGGGAAGGAGCCCGCGCAGTGCGGGCTTTCCGCGGGCGAGGCGGACGCCGCGGGCTGCCGGCCGTTTGCTTCGACTTCTTGGCCATGGGCTACCGACTCTGCCCCCAAGTCCAGGGCATCCAAGGCAGATTGACTTCGCGCGCCTGGTGCGGGCGACGCACCCGGTCGACTTCCGGCACCGGTTTAGCGTACTCGCGCGGACGCCCGCCCTCAACCGCCGGCGCCGGTTCACGTTCCGGGTACGGGTCGAACACGTTGGCCCGCGCCTGCTGATACTCGGCCGGGCCGGGGTAGTGAAGGTTTGGCGGCGCCAGGCAACCGGACAGGCCTGCTGCAAGGAGCAACCAGAGAGCGGCACGTCGGTTCATGGTTACACTCCTTGAGGTTGAATGTCGAATGGCGAGAGGGACGTTCCGGAGGCAAGGCGGAGAATTATAGGGTGCCGACGCCATCGAGAGAAGATGAATCCTGGCGAATGGACGGGAGGTTAGGTTGTTTACGTTGGACAGGGAAAATCTCGCATGTCTGATTGGTCCGAATGGTCTGACCGGCCTGGCAGATGGCCGCTCGGCATGCGAATCCACGGACCAATTGGGGCGTTTGCGGAAATCACGGGAGGTGCGAAACAAGAAGCACGGTCGGCTCTTCCGGAACCAGTTCTACCGGCCCGGCTGACGCCGGCAGAAGGACGGTCGAGCCGACCGTGAGGTTTTCATCCGAGGGGTCCGACTCCACCCGAAGTGATCCCTCGATCACGCTGAGAATGTGGCACCGATCATGGCCGCCGACCGTTTGCGGTTGGTCGACGCGGCGGCGCCGGAGCACGAATTGCTCGCACTCGACCAGCAACTGTTCACCTCTGGTCGGGGTATCCCGCGGCGCCTGCGGCGTCTCCGGCCCACGGCCGAAGTCGATCACTTCGAGCGCCTGCTGTACGTGCAGCGGCCGGGGCTTGCCGTCGGGACCGGCGCGGTTCCAGTCGAACAGGCGGAACGTGGTATCGCTCGACTGCTGGATCTCCGCAACCAATAACCCGGCTCCGAGGGCATGGACCGTTCCGGCGGGGAGGAAGACGCAGTCGCCCACGGCCGGTTCGAACCGGTGCAGCAACGGCTCGCAGGTGCCTTGATGGACTGCCTGTTGCAGCGCCGGGCGATCGACTCCCGGCCGCAGGCCTGCATAGATCAGGCTGCCCGGCTCGGCGGCCAAAACCACCCACGCTTCGGTCTTCCCGGCGTCCGGGGGCGATTGCCGCGCCGCCTGGGCGTCGTTCGGGTGGACCTGTACGGAGAGGGGCTTCTGGCCGTCGAGGAACTTCAGCAGCAACGGAAACCGCTCCCGCGGGGCATGCCGACCCAGCAGGTCACCGCCGCGGGCGCGCACCAGTTCGGCCAACGTCGCCCCGGCCAGGGGGCCGTACTGCACCACGCTCTGATCCTCGCCATGGTCGACCACCTCCCAGCTTTCCGCGTAATCATCACCCGGGCCAAGAGGCTTTCCCAGCAATGCCGCCAGCCGGCGCCCCCCCCAAAGATACCGCCGGAGGATGGGCCGAAAACGAAGGGGGTAAAGTTCTTGCATGGGCTGTTACCGTAGCTTATTCGGGGGCATCCGGGGCGGTTTGGCCTGCGTGGCAGCGTCTCTCCGAGACGCTCTGTGCGAGTCTCGGAGAGATTCGCCTACGGGGGTGCCGGTGCTGTTGGTTTCCGCAGCCGACCCCGACCATCTCTATTGTTCCGTACCGGGCAATTTTGTCAATGCTTCCCGTTCCCGGCTGCGGTTCGTTGCCAGCCCAACGGTTGGGTGTTATCATTGAGTATTTGGGACGCCGCCGAGGCCCCTTTTCCGTCCGACTTTGCACCGCCGCCATGCCCCGCCCTCGCGAAGAAGACCTGTTTGCCGACACGACAATGACCTTCGGGGAGCACCTCGAGGAGCTTCGTACTTGCCTGTTCCGGGCCATTGCGGGACTGTTGGTGGGTTTCGTCGTGGGGCTGTACTTCGGCGGCAATGTGGTGGCGTTCATCCAGCGCCCGCTGAAAAAGGCGCTGAGCGAATACTACGAAGATCAGGCCGTAGAGAGGTTGAGCGAACTCCAAACGGAGGGGAGGCTCCCACCCGGCGACATCAGCCACTATCGCCGCCTCGTCGAGAAAGATCAACTGCTGGCTTCCGAAGTCTATCTCGACCCGGAGGAAATCCGCGAGTATGCCCGGAAGCTGTGGCCCGACCTGGACATTCCCGCCGGGGCGCCGGGCGCGGGTTCCGCAACGGCGGATTCTCAGGGCGCGGGCGAAGCGGCGGAGGCCGAGTCGAGCGCCGGGCGGGCCGTGCGGCGCGAGGACATGGTCCGCATGTTCCTCTGGCGGCCGACCGATGACGAGGTGCGCGTTACCAGCCTCAGCGCCCATGAACCCTTCAGCATCTACCTGAAGGCGGCCCTGGTCACCGGCGCCCTGCTGGCCAGCCCGTGGATCTTCTTCCAAATATGGGCCTTCGTGGCGGCCGGGCTGTATCCGCACGAAAAGCAATACGTTCACGTGTTTTTGCCGTTCAGCCTGGGGTTGTTTCTGCTCGGGGCCGCCCTGGCGTTCTTCTTCGTGTTCGAGCCGGTGCTGAGGTTCCTGTTCATGTTCAACGCCTGGCTGGGAATCGAGCAGGACATCCGCATTAGCGAATGGCTCGGTTTCGTATTGATCCTCCCGCTGGGATTCGGCATCGCGTTCCAGTTGCCGCTGGTGATGCTGTTCCTGGAGCGGATCGGCATTTTCGACGTGGAAGCCTATCTAATGAAGTGGCGGATCGCCATCCTGGTGATCGCCGTCGTCAGCATGATCCTCCCGCCGGCCGATCCGTACAGCATGGTGCTGATGGCCGGTCCACTGACCCTGCTGTACTTCGGCGGCATTTTACTGTGCCGCCTCATGCCGAAGGCGAAGAGCCCCTTCGACGATTTGGACGACGAATAGGGCGGCCGGCAGGTTGGAGACGACCAGCAGGATGGCCATTCCTGCCTGTCTTGGGCCCGACAAACAGAAATGTCCATCCTACGGCTCGGCATGTTCATCTTCCGGTGCGGCAGGGCATTTTCCGCCGCTTGGCTGGCAGGCCGTCAGATGGCTTCGCCGCCGCGTTCGCCGGTGCGGATGCGGATGCAGTCGTCCAGCGGGAGGACGAAGATCTTGCCGTCGCCGATCTCACCCTTCTCGCCGGTCCGCCCGCCCCGGATGATGGCGTCGACGGTGGGCTGGAGGAACTCCTCGTTCACGGCGATCATCAACTGCACCTTGCGCAGCAAGTTCACGGTGAACTCGTGCCCCCGGTATACTTCGGTCTGCCCGCGCTGCCGGCCGAACCCTTGAACGTCCATGACCGTCAGCCGGAACACTTCGACTTCGGCCAGGGCGGCCTTGACGGCCTCCAGGCGGTTGGGCTGGATGACGGCGATAATGAGTTTCATGGGCCTGTCTCGCGGTCGGTTCGTACATGGGGCCTATTGTAGCGACCTCCGACCGGCAATGCCATACGCGGTGGGATAGGCTTCCAGCCTGTCTTTTTCGCCGACAGGCTGGAAGCCTATCCCACGGGTCCGCGACCGGGTGCCCGTCAATAGGTCAGGATCGCGTCGACCGCAAAAGTCATTTGATCCCGGCTTTCGCCGGCGTTGAACGGGAAATCGTCGTTGATCGGATCGCGCGGGCCGTCGTACCAGTCCCAGCGCACCTCGGGCCGGACGACCCAGTTAGGCGTGGGGCGCCATTGCACACCGGCGGTCAGGGCGTAGAAGTCGCTGGCGAAACTGTTGCCGAAGGGCGAGGGGGTGCCGCCCTCCCAGGCCCGGCCTTGCGCCCAAGGCATGTTGCCCACCCCCCACACGCGGGTGCCGTCGGGGTCCTGCGGGCCGATCGAGACGGCGTACGCCAGCGAGGTCCGCCCGCTGTACGACGTGTAGTGCAGCCCGCCCATGAAGTCGAGCGTGTCATTGATGTCTTCCCACATCATCCAGCCGCGATGGAAACCGGCCCGGAGCAGCCACTGCTCGGTAAGCTGGTAATCGGCCATCAGGCCGGTCACCAGCAGCGGTTCGGTGTAACTCATGGCGTAGGAATGCGAATAGAAGTTGATTCATCTGGTACTCGCCGTCCCAGTCGTTGGTGGCGATGGGGCCGTTGTATCCGTCGGCCGGATTCCTCGAATTGAACGTGATGCCCTGCTGGAGCCACCCGCCGGTGCGGATGCCGAGGCTTTCCAGCGCCCGCGGTTGCGGGAGGGTCCACGGCTGCGGGCGCGCATTCGCAGCAGCGACGGCCGCCGGAAACCACAGCAGCGCCGCCACGGCAGCGAAAGTTACCAAGCGGGTCCATGCGATCATTGGAATACCCCCTGCAACTCGAATCCTGGTTGTTGCCATGGCGCGCGAGCCGCCGGCGGCGTTCCGGCCCCCGGCGGCTCGCAGCGTTGGTTGACGGAACCTTCCGTCGGACCGGCAGCGTGTTAGAACGTGGCGATCACGTCGAAACCGCCCGAAAACTGGTCGGTGTTATTGTTGCTGTTAAACGGCGCGCCTTCTCCTTCGAACCAGTCGTACCGCAGTTCGGGCCGGACGGTCAGGTTGGCGTGCGGCTTCCAGTTCAAGCCGGCCGTGATCGCGTAGAAGCTGCCGGCGAAACCGTCTTGGCCGGCTGTGTCTTCCACGCGGCGGCCGTCGCGGTCGCGGAACCATTCGAACCGCATCCCCGCGGCCCAGCATGGGTTGATTTGGTACAAGAAGTATTGGTTGATGCCGTACCACCGGGCGCGGTCGTTGTCCGGCCCGATGCCATGGTTGTTGCCCAGATCGTGCTGGAGGACGTAGGTGAACCGTTCGGTAAGGTCCCACTCGAACACGATGCTGTTCATGTACATCCGGCCGTCGTTGTTGATGGAACCGTCGCCGAAGTCGCCGGTGCTGAGCGCCCAGGCCAGCTTGGCCCTTTCGGTCAGCCGGGCGGAGACGCCGCCGAGGAACATCGAGGCCCCGTCGAGGTCGCGCCATCCGCTGTCCCACCCGTTGGTCCAGCCGGCGTGCAGGGTCAGCCAGTCGCCGAATCCGCGCGAGAGCAAGACGCCGGTATGGGTAAACGGTTCGCCGTAGTACATCGTGTATGCGTGGCTATAGAAGAAGTTTTCCGGGGCTTGTACCACTTCGTACCCGATGATCGTGTAGAAGCGGCCGCCTTTCAGG
>PWXP01000449.1 GCA_003561895.1 Planctomycetaceae bacterium
AACTGTGCAAATTTCCATTGTTCCGAGAAAACGCCGCCCGGACAAGGGGGGCCGAGCACCGGACGATCCGCCCGGCAGGACGATCCGCCCGGCAGGACGATCCGCCCGGCAGGACGATCCGCCCGGCAGGACGATCCGCCCGGCAGGATTGACAGGGGGGCCCGCCCCCGGTAGCCTTGCGCACTGCACGTGAACGGTTACACCGCAGCGATACAGGCGGACCATGGACATCGACACCTGGCACATGGACCGCGCGTTGGAGCTGGCCGCTCGGGGACAAGGGCTCGTCGAGCCCAACCCCATGGTCGGGTGCGTCATGGCGCGCGGGGCGGAAATTATCGGCGAGGGCTGGCACCGGCAGTACGGCGGACCGCACGCCGAAATCGAGGCGCTGCGCATCGCCGGGCCGCGGGCCGCCGGCGCCACCCTGTACGTGACGCTCGAGCCCTGCTGCCATCGCGGCAAGACGCCCCCCTGCACCGAGGCCATCCTTCGCGCCGGGCCGGCCCGGGTGGTCGTCGCCCAGCGCGATCCCTTCCCCGAGGTGGCCGGCAGGGGCATTGCGCGGCTCGAAGCGGCCGGCATCGCCGTCGAGGTGGGCGTGTGCGAAGCCGAGGCCCGCCGGCTGAACGCGCCCTACCTGAAACTGGTCGAAACGGGCCGGCCCTGGGTGCTCGCGAAGTGGGCCATGACCCTCGACGGCAAGCTGGCTACGCGGACGGGCGAGAGCCGGTGGATTTCCGGCCCGGCCTCACGCGAGGTGGTGCATCGGCTGCGCGGCCGGGTCGACGCGGTGGTGGTGGGGCTGGGCACGGCCGCGCGGGACGATCCGCTGCTGACGACCCGCCCGCTCGGCCCCCGCACCGCCACGCGCGTCGTGCTCGACTCCGGCGCGAACCTGCCCCCCAACGCGCAACTGGTGCGTACCGCCCGTGAATCGCCCGTGCTGGTCGCCGCCGGCGAAACCGCCGCCCCGGCCCGCCGGCAGTTTTTGGCCGAGGCCGGTTGCGAGGTGCTCGCCCTGGCGGGAACGTCGCACGCGGAACGGCTCGACGCGCTGCTGGCCGAATTGGGTCGGCGCCGGATGACCAACGTGCTGTTCGAGGGCGGGGCGCGCGTTTTCGGCACCCTGCTCGACGCCCGCGCCATCGACGAGGTGCACGTGTTCCTCGCGCCGAAGCTGCTTGGCGGCGCCGGCGCACTGAGCCCTGTCGCGGGCTTGGGCCTTGCCGCCATGGCCGACGCCCTCGTACTGCCTTCTCCTAAGATCGAAATCCTCGAGGGCGACGTGTACGTTCACGGCCGATTGGAGCTGCCGCGAAGCACCCAATAGCCCGATTCCGTCGGGCCAACGCCGGAATGACGCCTCGGATCAGCCCGGATTATTCGTGTAGATGCCTTGAGTGGGCCGTCCACAAGGCCGGTATCTCCCGCTGGCGTCGGACTATGCGAGCCCGGACTATGCGAGCCCTGCTTGCCGTCGAGCGAGCAATTCGGTACACTACCCCCTATGGGTGCTCTGCCGTTTCGCGAACGGTAGGGCTGAAATCGGTCTGTGGGGCGTGCGCTTTCAACTGCCTTCCAGCCGATGCTCCGCAGGCCAGCCCATGAACGGACGGCACGACTCTGGAAATGGGGACGAATGCCCCCCCAACGAATGCCCAACAGTTCGACCGCGACGCAAGCAGCATGGCAAAGCGAACAACCACCGGAAGGGGCACCGCAGGGCGGGGCACCCACGACAGCGGGCAGGCGGCCCGAGCCGTTCTGCAAGAGTATCTTGCCGAACTGAGCGCCATTCGGGCCTCGGGAGCCGGCGTGCCGGAAACGTCGTACTACCCGGCGCTGGCCGCTCTGTTCAACGCCGTCGGCAAGACGCTCAAGCCGAAGGTCCGCTGCATCATCCATACCCGCAATCAAGGCGCAGGCATCCCCGACGGCGGGCTGTTCACCGCCGATCAATTCCAGCGGCAAGCCGACGGCGAGCCGAAGCCCGGCCAGCTTCCAGCCCGCGGCGTCATCGAGGCCAAGGGCACCAAGGACAATGTCCGCGCCATCATGGCCGGCGAGCAAGTTGGCGAATACCTGAAGACATACGGCATTGTCGTTGTAACCAATCTGCGTGAGTTCCTCATTGTCGAGCGGGGCCCCGGCGGGAAACCGGTGGAGCGGGAGTCCTTCGCCCTGGCCGAGGATGAAAAGGATTTCTGGCGACACAAGGCCGCGCATCCGGTCGCCACGGCCCGGGAGAAAGGCGAGCAATTCGTCGAGTTCATCAAGCGGGCGTGCCTGCACGACGCCCCGCTCGACCGCCCCAAAGACGTGGCGTGGTTCCTGGCCTCGTACGCCCGCGACGCCCTGTTCCGCATCGAGCAGCGGAAGGAGTTGCCCGCCCTGCAAAACGTCCGTTCCGCGTTGGAAGAAGCGTTGGGCATGAAGTTCACCGGCGAGAAGGGGGAGCACTTCTTTCGCTCGACGCTGGTACAAACCCTGTTCTACGGGGTGTTCTCGGCGTGGGTTCGGTGGCACAAGGACGAGCCGCATGCTGGTGATGCATTCGACTGGCGAAACGCCGAATGGTCGCTGCACGTGCCGTTCATTCGCGTGCTGTACGAGGAGGTGGCCCGGGCGAGCCGCCTGGGGCCGTTGGGGCTGGTCGAGGTGCTCGACTGGACGGCCGGTGTACTCAACCGCGTACACCGGGGCGAGTTCTTCCGCAACTTCGAGGACGAGTACGCCGTTCAATACTTCTACGAGCCGTTCCTGGAAGCCTACGACCCCGAGTTGCGGAAAGAACTGGGCGTGTGGTACACCCCGCCGGAGATCGTCAAGTACCAGGTGGCCCGCGTCGATCGCGTGCTGCGCGACGAGTTGGACCTGCCCGACGGACTGGCCGATCCGAACGTCATTGTGTTGGACCCGTGTTGCGGCACGGGGGCGTACCTGGTCGAAGTGCTGCACAGCATTGCCGATACGCTTCGCGCGAAGGGGGGCGATGCCTTGGTCGCGTCGGACCTGAAGCAGGCGGCGATGGATCGGGTATTTGGGTTCGAGATCATGCCCGCCCCGTTCGTGGTGTCGCACTTGCAGCTTTCGTCGCTGCTGCAAAACCAGGGGGCCCCGCTTCTGGCGGAAACGAGCGAGCGGGTGGGCGTGTATCTGACCAACTCATTGACCGGCTGGGAGCCGCCTAAGGACCCGAAGCAGCAGGTCCTGTGGACCGAGCTTCAAGAGGAGCGCGACGCGGCGGAGCATGTCAAACGCGACAAGCGCATCCTCGTCGTGCTGGGCAACCCGCCGTATAACGCCTTCGCCGGTGTCAGCCCGGAGGAGGAACGCGGGATGGTCGACCCGTATAAGGAGGCCCTGAACGTCCCGCCCACCGCCGGCGGCTGGGGCATCCGGAAGTTCAACCTCGACGACCTGTACGTGCGCTTCTTCCGCCTGGCGGAGCGGCGCATCGCCGAGATGACCGGGCGCGGGGTGGTGTCGTTCATCTCGAACTTCTCGTACCTGGCCGACCCGTCGTTCGTCGTCATGCGAAAGCGATTTCTGGCTGAGTTCGACACAATATGGGTGGATTGCATGAATGGCGACAGCCGGGAGACAGGCAAGCTCACTCCCGACGGCACGCCCGATCCATCGGTGTTCTCGACGGAGCACAACCGCGAAGGCATCCGCGTGGGCACGGCCGTGTGCGTGATGGTGCGCACGCCTGAGCGAGGCAAGAAGCCTACAGTGCGTTTTCGCCATTTCTGGGGTGTGGGCAAGCGGGCGAAACTGTTGCGCAGCTTGAATGTCAAGAACTTCAACCGGGCCTACACGGTTGCAAAACCCCGCCCGGAAAACCGCTTCTCCTTCCGTCCGGAGAACGTCGCGGCCCACTATGCCCAGTGGCCGAAGCTTGTCGACCTGTGCGCCCTCCCACCCTTGAACGGGTTGATGGAGAAGCGCGCCGGCGCGCTGATTGACATCGACCGCGAGGCCCTGGAAGCCCGCATGCGCGATTACTTCGACCCGGAACTGCCGTGGGGCGAGTACAAGGCCCGGCAAACCGCCCTGGCGGAAAATGCGGCGCGGTGCAACGCCAAGGAGGCGAGGGCGCGGGCCGTGGCCACCGAAGCATTCGACGCGGCGCGCGTGTGCCCTTATGCGCTTCGACCGTTCGACACCCGGTGGTGTTACTACACGCCGGTGCGCCCGGTGTGGAACGAGCCCCGCCCCGCCTTGTGGGCGCAGTTGTGGGAGGGCAACGTGTTCCTCATGGCGCGGCCCGCCGGCGTGGCGGTGCCGGAGGGGACGCCGCTGTGTTTCACGCGCGCCCTGGGCGACAACGACGCGCTGCGGGGCCACGCCTACTACATTCCGCTGCGCCTGCAAGACAGCCATCGTCTGGAGAAGCGGGCCGAGGCCACGCTGTTTGCCGCCCTCGGCGACAAACCCCTCGCCGACGAGCCGGTAGCGAACCTCTCGCCCGGGGCGCGGCGGTATCTGGAAGCCGTCCGGCTCCGCAAACCTGACGACGCCAATACGGCCGCCATGATCTGGCTGCACGCCCTGGCCATCGGCTACAGCCCGGCATACCTGACGGAGAATGCCGACGGCATCCGCCGCGACTGGCCCCGCATCCCGCTGCCCGCAAGCCGAAAAGCCCTGGAAGCCTCGGCCGCGTTGGGCGGGCACATTGCCGCCCTCCTCGACACGGAAGCGGAAGTGCCCGGCGTAACGTGCGGAACCATCGGGCCGCTCTTCCGGACCGTCGGCCCCATCGCCAAGGCCGGCGGCGGACAACTGGACGCGGCCGGCGGCGACTTGGCGGTAACCGCCGGCTGGGCGCATTTCGGGAAGGCCGGCGCCGTCATGCCGGCCCAGGGCACGCTCACCGAGCGCGCCTACAGCCAAGAAGAAGAGGCGGCCCTCGATGCCGAAGCGGCCCTGCGCGGCCTGACGGCCGACGATGCCCGCCAACTACTGGGCGACCGGACCTTCGACGTGTACCTCAACCGAACCGCGTACTGGACGAATGTCCCGCAGAACGTCTGGCAGTATTACATCGGCGGGTATCAGGTCGTCAAGAAATGGCTGAGCTACCGGGAACTAGGAATCCTCGGCCGGGCGCTGAAACCCGAGGAAGCCCGCGAAGTAACGAACATCGCCCGGCGTTTGGCGGCCATCGTCCTGCTGCAGCCGAAGCTCGACGCGAACTACCGCAACGTGAAGGATGCCGCATACGACTGGCCCACCGCTTGATATTCGAGGCACCCGATGGGAGAACCCCCAATTACTGCAAATCGCAATCCATGGTTCGGTGAGGAAGCGATGCGGCAGGTTGCCCGACGTATTGGATGTGGCAACGAATAGCCTATGCGCAGTTGGCCGCAACGGTGGTTGAAGGCGCGGTCACCACCGATATATGCCGCAAGGTGTTGGCTTGCTTGTCCCCACCCGACATCGTCATGAATAATCCGCCTCAGCCCCTCCTCCGGCTTCTTCGTCGGGTTCAAGCTGTGGGCCTGCGCCCGGCCCTTCCTCTTGGTATTGCTGCTCGGCGGTGGGTTGACCGGTCACGGCCAGGTAGGTCACCACGTGCAAAAGGGCGAAAAAGGGGCCGGCAACCAGCAGCCCCAGGCAGCAGGTGGGCACGGCGACGGCAATCGTCAACAGCGCCGCCAGCAGATTGATCGCCAGGAAGGTGAGCTTGTTGCCCTCCATCACGCGCTTCGAGAGTTGGAACGAGTCGAACACGCCCAGGTTCCGGTCGATGATCAGGTAGTCGTACTGGAAGAACATCAGCGCGGCGATGATCCCCGGAATGATCAGCAGGATCGTGCCGCCGATGACCAGCAGCGTGAACAGGATCGTCCCCCCGACGAAGCGCCAGAAATAGGGCCCGCCGGTGAAAATGTCTGCGAACGACGCCGGCTGCCCACGCAGCACTTTCAGAAGAAAGATGGTCTGGCCGATGTAGAGCCAATAACTGAACGTTTGGCTGGCCAGGAGCGTGAGCACCCACACGGTATTCGCCACCATGACATCGCCTGCCAACGCGGCCAAGTGATCGATGATCGAGGCCACGATGTTCGCGCCCAAGCCCATGGCCATCACGGCCACCAATACCGGCAGGAGCTTTCCCCATTGCCCGGTGAAGAGGCGCCAGGTGCGGCTGTAGATGTCGGCCAGGTCGATGCGGGTGGGCACGATGGCGCCAAGCTGCACGGCGTACGGCGTTTCCGGGACCGCGTCCACCGCCGGCGAGGCGTAGGGATTGACGTGGTGGTCGGCATCGCCGGCCGCCGCCGGCTGTTGGAAAGGCGTCGGTCCCGCCTGCTCCGGCGCGGGAATGGCCATGGTGTTGCCACACGCGGGGCATTGGGCCGTCCGGCCTGCCGAATCGTCGGTCGTGCGGAGCAGGCGGCCGCACTCGTTGCATCGGAATTCAATGGGCATGGCGGGGCGTCCTGGGGTGATGGATAGGGTTTGTCACACGTCTGCGCGCATGATTCTGGCATCCCTCTTGGGCCCCGTCAATCCCCCGCGCAGCACTCGCAACGCTTGACGCCGCCCGGCGTCGGTGCCAGAATACGGGGCAATGTGAAGATCGGGAATTGGGGGAATTGTTGGGCCGGGTGGCCCCCTGACTCTGACCCCCCTGACTCTGACCCCCCTGACTCTGACCCCCCTGACTGCGCGAATATGGCTAGTTGCGTCGGCTGGCCGAGCAGCGGGTCGTGATCGCCGATGCCGCCGAGCCGGACGCAGTAGCCGTTGCGCCGGGCAACGCCCGACGCCCATCGCCGGAACTTGTCGCGTCCCCATTCGAAACGGTGGCCCCTTTCCCGCACTTCGCCCGGGCCCAAGCCGAAAACGGGGTTGTACTCGGCGTTGGGGGTGGTCATCACGATCGTTTGCGGCCGGTAACATCCCCAAACGACCCGCTCCACCTTGCCCAGCGCTCCGGGGGCGACGTGCTCGATCGTCTCGACCATCGCGCAGGCGTCGAAGCCGCGCAGGTCGAGCTGCGGATCGGTATACGAACCGACGACGACCGACAGCCGTCGCGCCGGCTCGTGCTGATACTGGCGCAGCGCCTCGCGGGCGCGCCACAGCGCCGCCCCGCACCGGTCCACCCCGACGATGGTTCTGAATTGTGGGTTGCCTGCCAGGCGCCGCAACAGGAACCCTTCGCCGCACCCGAGGTCGAGGACCGTTCGGGCGCCGCTGTGGACCAACGCTTGGTGAACGGCCGCGAGTCGTTCTTCGTGAAGGTCGGTGACCAACAAGGCTGTCCTATTGCGCCCGCACTTGCGCCGCCCCGGAGCGATGCAAGGCGGGTTCCCGAAAACGGAGCCGACACAAACAGCGGCGTTACGGATCCGACGGCTCGGCCATCAGTTCGGCCAGGGCGATCTGCATGCTGTTGGCGGAACCGGCGTCGCGGACCTCCGGGAACAGCACGCGGTAGCGGGTGAATGCGCGGTCGTTGTCAAAGCGCACGGCTTGCGCGGCGTGGCGGCCCCGGAAGGGTTCGAGCGAGCCGGCGGCGATCTCCACCCACTCGCCGTCTGCCGTCGCGCCCTCGATCCGGTAGCCAGCCGGGTCGCGCTCGGGGGCATCGTCGGCGCTGGTGAGGCGAAGGGCCGTGACCACGGCCGGGCGGCCGATCGTCACCTCGAACCCCGCCGGCTCCCGGTGGCCGCGGAAATTGAGGTACTTCGTGTTCGCATCGCCGTCGATGGCGTTGCGCACGCCCTCATCCTCCGGGCTGTCGTCGGCGGGCAGCGGTACGATCGGGTCGTTGGGCTGAACGACGTTCACCAGCCCTTCCGCCGCCGCATCGGGGGCTTCGACAATGGGGAACGTATCGCCTTCGAGCGGGCGGACGTAGATGTTCCGGAAGTACATGCGGCTGCCCGGATCGTGCGCCTGCAGGGCGAACGTGCCGCTGGAAAGCCGGCGCTGCCCGCGGATGTCCTCCTCGCGCTCGGTGTAGTCCATGACCGTTTCGCCGTCGACCTTCAGGATGATGCGATCACCTTTCACGATGATTTCGTAAAGGAACCACTCCTCGTCGTTGTGGGGCGCGTCGTCGAGGACGTTCGACACGCCGTACACGCTGCCCGTCTTGATGCGGTCGCGATGCGTCGCGTTGACCTGGGCCTCATAGCCGACGCTCGGCCAGCCCCGGGCCTGCCACCGGGTGTGGAAGAAGATGCCGGAGTTGGCGCGCGGGTACGTGTACACCTCGCTGCGGAAGTGAAAATCCTTGAAGTCGGCCCCGGCCACGGGACCGTCGTAGAACAGGTGGCTGCGGGGCCCGTCGATGACGATCTTGCCATCCTCGACGCTGAACACGTGCGGGTTTTCCTCGGCCGGCCGCCAGCCGTCGAGGTTCTCGCCGTTGAAAAGCTCGTACCACTCCTGCCCGTCGATGGTGACGGTCCGAACGTCGGGCGCTTCGGACTCGGCGGCAAGGTGCACGGCGGCGGGCCCCCCGATCCACAGGGCGGCGACGGCGGCGAACAGGGTGCGTGTCGGAAAATGCATGGCATTTCCTTTCATTGAGAGAGATGGGGAGGTTGTTCCTTACATCGTGTCCACAAGTGTGGCACCGATGCCGGGCGTTGTCAAGCCACCGGGAACGGCCTGCCCTGCCACGGTCTATGGCCCCATCCGGCTAGATGCGGCCCCCGCTCACTTTCTGTACGGGAGATGAAAAAGCTTTTGGGCGAGGGCGTGATCGATCTGGAAGGCATGTGCCGGGCGATGCGCGAGGTGTCGGCACGTTTGACACCCGCAGTGCGACGCCCTATACTAGTGTTTAATCGCTGAGGGCGCCCTCAGCCGCGCCGGCCTGTTTTGGTCGGCACCCCCCATTGTTTGCCCCCCGCAAAAGGAGCCCCCATGTTGACGCTTGCCAAACGTTTCTGCGCCTTGTTCCTGGCCCTGTTGATCGCCGGAACGGCTCTGGCAGAAGATGCGGCCGCCCCCATTCGCGCCCTGCTGGTCACCGGCGGCGGATGGCACGACTTCGAGGCTCAGAAGACCATCATCGCGGAAGGCGTGAGCGAGCGGATTCACAGCGAATGGACGATCGACTACGAAGCGGGCAGGCGCAACGATTTCGAGCCCACCCGCTTTCAAGAGGAAGACTGGATCGAACCGTTCGACGTGGTCCTGTACAGCTTAGGCATAAGCCGCATGCCCGTGGAGCAGCAAAAGGACCTGACCGACCGCATTGCCGGCGCCCACCGCGAAACGGGCGTTCCGGCCATCTTTATCCACAACGCCTTGCACTTCGGCCGCCAGGTGGATCGGTGGCACGCGTTCACGGGCCTGAAGTCGCGCCGCCACACCAGCAACCGGCCCCGCACATTACGGAACCTCGCGCCGGACCACCCCATCATGCGCGATTTCGGCGAGACGTGGAGGCCCGCCACGGTCGAGTTGTATCTTGTCGAGGACGTGAGCCCGGGCATCACACCCCTGGCCGATTGCGACGATGAGGAAGGCCGGAGCCACATCACGTACTGGACGCACCAGTACGGCGACGCGCCGGTGTTCGGCACCACGATTGGCCACGACAACCGCGCGGTGGCCGACCCGGTGTACCTCGACACTATGGCCCGCGGCATCCTTTGGGCCACGGGCAAGCTCGACGACGACGGCAATCCGTTGCCGGAATACAACCGGAGCCTCGATTCCCAGTGAGCGTTTCGCGCACCTCCAAGGAGCAGGAGTGGAACGGCAGAAATAGAGGGGACGGGCGGATCTGTTGGTCAAGCGCGGGGGTTTGGGCCAGATTGCGGCGATGCCTCGAACTGCAACCGTTTTCCCGGCTGTATGCGAACGGCCTGCGCAAGGGATAAGCCCGGCAGCGCGTTACGCGGGGCGCGGCGGCCCCGATTCGCACCAGCCTCCCGAGGCCCCTTCGCAGTACGACGCCGAGCACTTCGGCGTCTCCCACAACCGGACTTCGACCACCGGAAGCCCGCGCTGCTTCGCGTACTCGAAGATCAACCGGGCCAGGTTCTCCGCCGTCGGGTTCACGTCGATCAACACCAGCGGCTCGCCCAGTTCCGTCAGTGCAGCCACCGCGGGGTCGTCGCGGCGGAGGATCATCCGATGGTCCCACTCTTCGTCGATCCACCGGTGGACAATCTGCTTCATCTCGCCGAAATCGAGCAGCATGCCGCGCTCGTCCAGTTCGGTATCCGCGAGGGCAAGTACGACGTGGCCGTTGTGGCCGTGCAGGTGCCGGCACTTGCCCTGGTAGTCCAACAGGCGGTGGCCGTAACAGAAGTCGATCTGACGGGTCACTCGGAACATGGCGAAGGGCTCCCTCTATGAATCGTACGCATACTCGGTGGGGTCCTCGGCATCGATCAGTCGGAAGGCGGCCCGCCGCTCCGCGCACTTGTTGCACCGGCCGCAATGCCGGCCATCGACCGGTGCGATGCAGCAGAAGGTCCAACGCAGCGGCATGGCGCGCCCGAGTTGCATCACTTGGCGTTTGTCCAGGTGCGCGAAGGGTCGGACGATGCGCACGTGCCGCCCGCTAGCCGCGCCAACGGCGGCGGCATAGCTTTCGAAGAACGCCGGCGTTGCGTCGGGAAAGGGATTGGTGCCCAACACCCCGAGGGCCAATTCCTCGATGCCGCGGGCGGCGCACCACAGAAGCGGCTTGATGGTCAGCAGCGCGTTGCGGCCGGGAAGAAATACCGCCTCATCGGCGCTGCTCGCGTCGGGCACGTCCCGCCCCGTGGTGCTCCAGTGCGCCCCATAGAGGTCGTTGGCCGGGATTTCGAACACCACGATCGGCGCCAGTTCGGGCGAAGCCCACGCGTGGCAATACTGCTCGGTTGCCCGAAACTCGCCCTCTTCCCAAACCAGCCCGGCCCGGATGAAGAACGGCTGCACGCGGCGGCCCTGCCCGAGCAGGTGGCCCAGCAGGATTCCACTATCCAGCCCCCCGCTGAGCATCAGCCCGGTCGTCTTGGCGGCAGATTCGATAGTCATCAACGTGCCCGTCATCAGAAGGGGAACCTTTCCCGACACGGGTATTATATTCGCGCCCGGCCGCGCAACCAAGAGGGCATGGCAGGGTGATGACTCGCGGGTAGCCGGCCAGTCATGGGACCGGCCGGGGCAGGCCCAGGGGGAAAGACGGGGGGGGGCATGACATGCCAGAGTGCGCATCTTAACCACTATAATGCGCCAGTTCCTGGCGAACTGCTTACTTCTGCTCGAATGGAGTATCGGCGTCCACCCACTAGGAGGCTATGTCAGGCGACATTCCACACCCGCGAGCTATATGTATAGGCCACTTAGGTGTGTTTTCCGAGCTGGTCTTGCTCCATCCTGCCGGGACGGGTAAACTCGCTGCCCACGTGCTCGTGCGCCAATTTTTTCCTTCTTGTCGGTTCTTTGTCTTGCAATGCGGGCTGGACCTTTTACAATGGAAAGTAGAGGCCCAGCGTCCCCAAAGGGAAAGGATGTTGTTTCGCCATGCGAAGTGCAGTGCTGGGGTCTCTGTTGGGTGCCGTCGTCGTGGCGGCGTTGATCGGTGCGTGCGACTGGGGCCAGCAAGCCCTGGCCGAGCGGCCGACCACCGTCTACGCCGCGTCGGGTAGCGAGTTGATCGCCGTGCCCGCCGAAACCGACGACGGCCAAATCCTGACCGTGATCGACACGCGCCAGCGCGTGATGAGCGTGTATCGGATTGAGGGAAAGACCGGCAAGATCACGCTTTTGAGCGTTCGGAACATCCAATGGGACTTGCAGCTAACGGAATTCAACGGCGAGCATCCGCTGCCGCAGGAGATTCGACGCTTGCTGGATCAGAGGTAGATTGACGGAACCGAAAGCACGACTCCGCAACGGCCTGGCCCGAAACGGCCGTCCGGAGGCAACCGTCCCGCGTGGGGGGACCCGGAGTTTATCATGCCCCAGAAGTATTGGAACACGAGCCAGGCAGCCGAAAAGCTCGGTGTGTCGGAAGCCGATGTCGCCAAGATGCGCGAGAACCGCGAGCTGCACGGCTACCGCGACGGCGCCGATTGGAAGTTCAAGGTCGAAGACATCGAGAAGCTGGCGGCGGCGAAGCCGGCCGAACCCGAGCCGGCCGAACCCGAACCGGCTGAAGAAGGCGAAGGCGACGTGCTGCTCAGCGAGGTCGAACTGGGCCAATCGGATGCCGGCGCGTCGGGTACGGTGATCGGCATGGACCGGCGGGACGACGCGGCCGGTGGCAGCGACCTGCACAAGCCGGCCAAGGAGGCCGACGAGGCCAAGGCCGACGAGGTCGGCTCGAAAGTCTCGCAGTTCGAAGAACTGGACCTGACGCTCGATGAGGACCTGACGCTGGAAGACAGCGCGGTTGGTGGCTCCGACGAGTCCGACGACGCCAAGTCCGACGACGCCAAGTCCGACGACGCCAAGTCCGACGATGCCAAGGCAGGGGACTCGGGCGTCGATCTCGACGACGACGACCTGGTGCTGGGAGGCAGCGGCAGCGGGAGCGACATCACCCTCGGCGGCGACAGCGGCATCTCGCTGGTCGACCCGGCCGACAGCGGCATCTCGCTCGAAGAGCCGCTCGACCTGGGCACCGGCGACGAATCGCTCGAGTTGGGCGAAGACGACATGATCGTCCTGGACGACGAGGAGGGCGCCGCCGCTCCGAAGGCCGAGGACGACTTCCTCCTCACGCCGCTCGAAGACGAAGCCGACGAGGACTCCGAGAGCGGCTCGCAAGTGATCGCGCTGGATACCGAGGGCGACGAATCGGCCACGATGGTCGCCAGCACCTCGAACGCCTCGATGGCGGCCATGCTCGACGAGGACCTCGGCGGCGGCGGCCTGGGCCTCGGCGAGGACGGCATGGGCGCCCCGGGAGGGGCCCAGCCGGGCGGCCTGGCGGGCGGCGCCCCGCTCATGCAGCCGGCCGCCGCGCTGCCCGAGGCTCCCTGGTCCGTCTGGACCGTGGTGGTCCTGGCCCTCTGCTCGCTGATACTCGTGTTCTGCGGCATGTTCACGTACGACTTGATGCGCAACATGTGGAGTTGGGAAGGCGCTTACGAAGTGAACAGCTCCCTGATGGATTACGTCGTGAGTTGGTTTGAAGGATAGCCGGTACGGCAAAAAAACGATTCGAAAGGAGTCGAATCCATGACCGCGGTTCGCGTCCCTCTCGCCCTGTGCCTGCTGGGTGCGCTGCCCGGCGCGGGCGGGTGCCTGTTCGTTCCCCTGACCACCCACCGGGCGTGCCAGACCGAAAACCGGAACCTCTCGGAACTGAGCCGGGCGCAGGCCGTCGAACTCCAGACCCTCCGCACCCACGCCCGCGCCAAGGAGGACCATCTACTCCAGGCGGAACGCGCCCTGGCACGAATCGAGGAGGAGTTGGGCATCAGCCGCCACCAACTCGCCGGTTTCCGGCGCGAGCGGGAACAATTGCACGAGCAGTTCGAAGGCCTCGCCGGCCACCTCGGCCGCGTGCCGCCGGAGGTCGGCCGCCAGTTGACCGAGCTGTCCGAAAGGTTCCCTTCCCTGGAGTTCGACCCCGCCACCGGGTTGAGCAAGTTCGATACCGACATCCTCTTCGCTTCCGGCGAGGCGGAATTGAAGCCCGAGGCCGAAGAAGTCCTCACCGAATTGGCCCGCGTCCTCAATGCGGCGGAAGGCAAGGACCTGCGGATCCTGGTGGCCGGGCATACCGACAACCAGCGGATCGCCGGCCGCCCCGTGCGCGAGCGGTATCCGACGAACTTCCACCTGAGCACGGCCCGGGCGCACGCCGTGGCCGAACTGCTGCGCAGCCGCGACATGGAAGGGCACCGGGTGGCCGTGGCCGGGTTCGGCCCCCATCAGCCCATCGCCCCGAACGCCACACCCGCGGACCGCCGCAAGAACCGCCGCGTCGAGGTCTTCGTCCTCGCCCCGCAGGTGCCCGTGGTCGGTTGGACCGAAACCATCCCCAGCGTGTACCGGTAGAATCGGGCGATAAGGGGACGGGTCCATTCAGCCCGCCTCGCTCGAGGGGTGGCCGCCTCAGCTCTCAGGCGTAAATGCCTCATGAGCAATGCCCCCTTTCGCCATCTCGGCGCGTGCCTGGTACAATACGCAATAGGTTTGTTTTCCGGCACTCCCCGTACCACTCGGCCAATCCCATGGGCCAGCCCGCTCCTCATCCACCTGCCATGCTCATCCTGGCGGCGTTCAGCCGGCACGAGGCGGCGCCGGCCTGGGCGCGGCAGCGGGCGGTGGCCGCGTTCGGCCCGATTGCCCTGGAAAGCCCCCCGTTCAGCTTCGACCAAACCGACTACTACCGCGCGACCATGGGTGCGGGCCTGCGGAAGGTGTTCTTCGCGTTTGAAAGGCCCTACGCCCTCGACGATACGGTCGAGACGAAGCTGACGACCAACCGCTGGGAGGAGCAGTACGCCGCCGGGCATGGCCACGCCGAGCCGAGGCCGCTGAACCTCGACCCCGGCTACCTGACCCTCGGCAAGCTCGTGCTCTCGTCGACCAAGGACTTCGCCCACCGCGTCTACCTGACCCGGGGAATTTACGCCGAAGTAACGCTGTTTTACCGGCGCGGGCGATGGGAGCACCACGAGTTCACCTTCGCCGATTACCGCCGGGCCGACTACCAGGCGTTCTTCACCCGCTGCCGCGACTGCCTGCACCGGCGGCTGCGCGCGGAGGCGGCGCCATGACGTGGCTCGTCGTCGGCTCGCTGCTGCCCAGCCTGGCCGTTGCCCTGGCCGCCGGTTGGGTTGCCCGGCGCATCAGTCCGGCCCTGGGGCTGATCGACCACCCGGGCGAACGCAAGATCCACGCCGCGCCGGTGCCCACCGGCGGCGGGCTGGCCATCTGGCTGGCCGTCGTGCTGCCCCTGGCGGCCGGGCAACTGGCCCTCGGGCTGCTGCTGCGCGGCGGCGCCCCTACCACGCCGCCCGCCTGGCTGCCCGGCTTCGTCGCACCGCACCTGCCGGGGTTGTGGCAGCAGTCGGGCCGGCTGTGGACCCTGCTGGCCGGGGGCACCGCGCTGCTGCTGCTGGGCTTGGTCGACGATCGTCGCGGGCTCGATTGGCGCGTCCGCCTGGGCGTGCAGACGGCCGTCGCCGCCGTCATGGTCGCCCTGGGCTGGCGCCTCACGGTATTCCTCGACGTCCCCTGGCTCACCGCCCTGCTGAGCGTCGTGTGGATTGTCGGCCTGGTGAACTCGTTCAACATGCTCGACAACATGGACGGCCTGTCGGCCGGCGTGGCGGCCATCGGCGCGGCGATGCTGGCCGCGGTGATGCTCCTGGCGCCCGACCCCGCCACCGACCAACCGCAGCTTTTCGTCGGCGGTTTCCTGCTGGTTCTCGTAGGTGCGTTGGCGGGGTTCCTGTGGCACAACCGGCCGCCGGCCCGGCTGTTCATGGGCGACGCCGGCGCGTACTTCACCGGCTACCTGCTGGCCATGGCCACGCTGACGGCCACGTTTGCCGGCGGCAGCGTACCGCGGCACGCCATCTTGGCGCCGTTGTGCGTGCTGGCCGTGCCGCTGTACGATACAGTCAGCGTCATCGGCATCCGGCTCCGCCAGGGCCGCAGCCCCTTCCACGGCGACAAGAGCCACTTTTCTCACCGCTTAGTTGCACTGGGGATGACCAGGCCCCAGGCCGTGCTCACCATCTACCTGGCCACCGCCACCTGCGGGCTGGGAGCCCTGTTGCTGCATCAGGTTAACACGGCCGGGGCGTGCGTGGTCCTGCTGATGGTCGCCTGCGTGTTGCTGCTGGTGGCCATCCTCGAGCACGCCGGGCGGCGCGGCGAAAGGTAGCCCCCACGTCGCCTGGCGGGCACCCCTCGTTCTGCGAACATCCCCACGTAGGATGGCCATGCCTTTCCGTCGACGGCCGACGGGCCGGAAGGTCCATCCTATTGCCGAGGTCCGGCGGCGTATCGCCCCCCGTGTGCCGCGCGAGGCCGGCGGGTTCATCTTCGCCGTCCGCGGCCGGGCCGTGGGCGCCGCGTTGTGCAGTTCCCACCCTTGACAGAAACACCGCTCCCGATCATGCTGTAGCATTACAGGGGGAGCATTGCACATCCACGTCGAGGAGAGGCCCATGACACGCCGCGCGCTGATTACCGGCATCACCGGACAAGACGGTGCCTACCTGGCCGAGTTCCTCTTGGGCCGGGGGTACGAAGTGCACGGAATGGTGCGCCGGGCAAGCACGGCAACGTTTGAGCGGATCAATCACCTGCGCGACCGCCTGACCCTGCACCAGGCCGATCTGCTCGACCAGCTTTCCATCGTCAACCTCATCCGCGAGGTCCGCCCGCACGAAGTGTACAACCTTGCCGCCCAAAGCTTCGTGCCGACGAGCTGGCTCCAACCCCTGCTGACCGGCGAGTTCACGGCCCTGGGCGTTACCCGAATGCTCGAAGCCGTGCGGCTGGTCGATCGCGACATCCGCTTCTACCAGGCGAGTTCCAGCGAAATGTTCGGCAAGGTGCGCGAGGAGCCGCAGCATGAGAGCACGCCCTTCTGGCCCCGCAGCCCCTATGGCGTGGCCAAGGTGTACGGCCACTGGATCACCGTCAACTACCGTGAGAGCTACGAGATGTTCGCCTGTTCGGGCATCCTCTTCAACCACGAGTCGCCGCTGCGGGGCAAGGAGTTCGTCACCCGCAAGGTCACCGACGGCGTTGCCCGAATCAAGCTCGGCCTCCAACAGAAACTCAAGCTGGGCAACCTGGACGCGATGCGCGACTGGGGTTTCGCCGGCGACTACGTGAAGGCCATGTGGACGATGCTCCAGCAGGAAGCGCCGGACGACTACGTGGTGGCCACCGGCCAGAAGCACTCGGTCCGCCAGTTGGTCGAGTTGGCGTTCGGCCATGCCGGCCTCGACTGGCGGCAGCACGTCGAGACCGACCCCGCGCTATTCCGCCCCGCCGAGGTGAACACGCTGCGCGGCGATGCCGCGAAGGCCCGCAAGGTGCTCGGCTGGCGGCCGGAGGTCGATTTCGCCGGTCTGGTTCGCATGATGGTCGACGCCGATCTGGAGCGTGTCCGCCGGGAGGCCGGTTGATTTACACGTCGAGGTTTCGGGCTTCGAGGGCGTGCTTTTCGATGAACTCGCGGCGGGGTTCGACCTTGTCGCCCATGAGGATGCGGAACAGGTCATCGGCGGCGCTGGCGTCGTCCATGGTCACTTGTAAGAGGGTCCGGTTGCCGGGCATGAGGGTGGTTTCGCGTAGCTCCTCGGCGTTCATTTCGCCCAGGCCCTTGAATCGGGTGATGTGCAGCCCTTTTTCGCCGGCGGCGCGCACCCCGGCCAGCAGGCCGCGCAGGTCCTCGAGGCCCTGCTCCTGCTCGCCGCGGCGGAGCCGGTAGCGGGGCTCCTCCACCCCGGTCCGCTCCTGGGGGATGAGGGCGTCGATCTCGAAGCCCATCTTCCGAAGCTCGGCCAGGTGCGTGTTGATCGAGCGCACCTCGTGGAACTCGACGATGCGGATTTTCGGCGCCTCGGACTGGCTCTCGGCCTGGGTCTCCAGGCCGGTCGTCGCCTCCACTTTCAGTTCCTCGCCCGCCTGCCGCTCCTGGTGCGCGAGAAAATCCTCCATCTCGCTGCGCGCCGCGAACCAGTGGTCCTCCTTGCCGAGGAAGACGTGGAAGACGGGCAGTTTCCCGGAGGCGGGATGCTGCCGGGCGGCGTGCATCTTCAAGCTCACCCCCCGCCGCTCCAACGCTATGAGCGACTCCTCCAGCGCCGCCAGCACCCGGCAGAGCTGTTCCAACAGCGGACCTTCAATGCTCCGGCCGTCGCCCGGATCGAACACCGCCTCGGCCAGCCCGTTGTTCATGAGCTGCTGCTTCATCTCCTCTTCGGTCTGCACGTAATAGACCTGCTTCCGGTGGCGCACGCGGAACAAGGGCGGCTGGGCCACGAACACCAGGCCCGCCTTCACCAGGTCGTACATCTGCCGGTAGAAGAAGGTCAGCAGGAGGGTGCGGATGTGGGAGCCGTCGACGTCGGCGTCGGTCATGATGATGACCTTGCCGTACCGGCGTTTGCTGAGGTCCACTTCCTCGCCGATGCCGGAGCCGAGGGCCGCGATGATGCTGCGGACCTCCTCGTTGGCCAGCACCTTCTCGTCCCGCGATTTGTAGGCATTGATGATCTTGCCGCGCAGCGGGAGGATGGCCTGGTATTCGCGCGTGCGTCCGCCCTCGGCGCTGCCGCCGGCCGAATCGCCCTCGACCAGGTACAACTCGCACCGGTCGACTTCGCGGCTGGTGCAGTCGCGGAGCTTGCCCGGCAGCGTGCCGCCGGCCAGCGCGCCCTTGCGTTCGCGCACCAGGGCCCGGGCCTTCCGCGCACTCTCGCGCGCCTCGGCGGCCACGAGCCCCTTCTGCACGATCACCCGCGCGCTTTTCGGGTTCTCTTCCAGGTAGCCTGCCAAGTGGTCGCCGATCGCCGAGTTGACGATCCCCTCGATCTCGCTGTTGCCCAGCTTGGTCTTGGTTTGGCCTTCGAACTGGGGCTCCGGCACCCGCAGCGCGAGGATGGCGGTGAGGCCTTCGCGCAGGTCGTCGCCGCTGGGCACCAGGTCCTTGAACACGCCGGCCTTCTTGCCGTAGGCGTTCAGCGTGCGCGTCAGCGCGGTGCGGAATCCGGAGACGTGGGTGCCGCCCTCGGTGGTGCAGATGTTGTTCACGTACGAGTGCACATTTTCGGTGAACTCGGTGGAATACTGCATGGCCACCTCCAGCCCGACGCCCTGGTACGTGCCGTTGTGGTAAATCACGTCGTCGTGGATCGGTTCGCTGGCGCGGTTGAGGTGCTGGACGAATTCGATGATGCCGTTCTCGTAGTGGAAGGCTTCGCCCTCATCGGTGCGTTCGTCGTGGAACACGATGCGCACGCCCTTGTTCAAGAAGGCCAGCTCCTGGAGCCGCCGGTGCAGGATGCCGTACTGGAAGTTCGTATTGGGGAAGATGAGGGGGTCGGGCTTGAAGGTGGTCTTCGTGCCGCGCAGGTCGGTGCGGCCGATGCGGCGGACCTCGGAGGTGGGCACGCCGCGCTCGTATTCCTGCTGGTACACGTGCCCCCCGCGCCGGACCTCCACTTCGCACCATTCGGAAAGGAAGTTCACCACGGTCACGCCCACCCCGTGCAGCCCGCCGGAGGTCTGGTACGCCCCCTTCTTGAACTTCCCGCCGAACTTCAACACGGTCATCACGCCCTGGAGGGTCGAGCACCCCAGGTCCGAGTGGTGCTCGACCGGAACGCCGCGGCCGTCGTCGACCACTTCCACCGAACCGTCGTTGTGAATGGTCACCGAAACCTGCGTGGCCTGGCCGGCCATGGCCTCGTCGATCGAGTTGTCCACCACCTCGTACACCAGGTGGTGCAGGCCGCGCGGCGTCGTGTCGGCAATGTACATGCTTGGCCGCTCGCGCACGTGCTCCAGGTCGGTCAGGTGCTCCAAGTCGCGAGCCGTATAGCCTGCGTCCTCGTCGGCCCGGAGCTGGTAGCTTTCGGCCCCGTCGGAATCGTTTGGTGGCACTGGATGGATATTGTCCGGCATAAGGTCTTTCTTATCGAAGGATGCTGTCGTGGGGCGGGCTGGAAGCCTCGGGACCGGCAACCGGGCGGGAGGCCCGCCCCATGTTAATGTTCAATCGGGCCCACACGGAAGCGAAGGTCGCGAATGCGTTCGCCGGGCAGTTGTTCGCCTAGCCGTTTCAGGATGGCCGGCTTCTGGAAGGTGAGTTCCTGCACCAGGGTCGAGTTCGCTACGGTCACCTCCAGCCTGCCCCGCCGCAGTTCGCCCACCCGACTGTAGCCGGCCAGCAACGCGCCGGCGGCCTCGCGCCACGCGCTCTCGAAGGCCTCGGCCGTCCGCAGCCGCGCAAACCCGCGCCGCGCAACCAGCTCGCTTACAACGTCGGCAATCCGTACGGGTTGCTGTGCCATCGTTAACCTTTAGGACCGAGTCATCCGCGTTCGCCCCGGGCGAGCGGCATCACGACGTAGCCGTACCCGTCATCGGTCACGCATACGGCTGCCGTCTTCGAGCCCCGCAACTCCAGGGTGAATGTCTTGTCCGGACCAAGCACTCGCAGGAAGTCGCCCAAGTACCGCGGATCGAGACTGATCACCAGCGGATCGCCTTCGTATGCCACGGGCAACTCGACGTGCGACTCGCCGTGCTCGGCGCCGTGGGCGGCAAGCGTTACCCGGCCGTCGGCAAACGCAAACTCGACCCCGCGCCGGTCGGCGCTGGTGACGATGGCCGCCTGCCGCACCGCGGCGTAGAACGGGCCGCTCGGCAACTCCAACTGCACGCAATCGTATTCCCCATGCCTGGGAAACACCTCCCGCCACCGGGGAAAACGGCCCTCGACCAGCCGCGCGTAGATCGTGACCGCGCCGCTGCGGACGAGCACGTCGTTTTCGCGGGTGGCTATCTGAGCGGTACCCGCGCGGTCGTCCAGCGCCCGCTCGATCAACTGCATCGCCTTGGTCGGAATGATCACCGTGTTGTCGCCGGTGACGTGGCCGCCCACCGACTGCCCCGCACCTTCCTGGCGCGCCAGGCGGCGCCCGTCGGTGGCCACGGCCGTGACGCCGTCCTCGGTCAACTCGAACAGCGCCCCCCCCAAGGCGTACCGGCTGCTCTCGTTATCCGTTGCAAACACCGTGCGGCGGATCAACTCGCGCAGAAACGGCACTGCCACTTCATGGTAACGCTCCTCGTGGAACTCGGGGATTGCGGGGAACTCGTCGGGATTCACCGATGGCAGTTGAAATTCGCTCTGAATGCCCCGCACCTGAATCTGCTGCCCGTCGCTCTCGACGGTAAGCTTCTCGTCGGGACTCTCGCGCAGAATCGACCCGAAACGATCGATGGGCAACAGAACAGTCCCTTCGGCCTCCACTTCCAAGCCGGTCACTTCGATGCGGACGCCGATTTCCAGGTCGGTGCCCGAAAGTATTCCGGCCGCGTCGGCCGCGTCGAGCTTGAGGTTTTGCAACACCGGCTTGCTACTGCGGCTGGGGGCAACGGCCGCAGCGGTTTGGAACGCGTGTAAAAGGGTTTCACGCTGACAAACGATCTTCATAGGAAAGTTCCTCTTGCTGAGAGCCTTCGATCGGGCGATATGCCGTTTCCACGGGGCTCGGGCGATGGTATTTATACCTTTTCTTCAATCCATTTGTTAGTAGTCGTAGTAGTACGGGCCGCCGTTCGGCGTCCGGTTGCAGGTCTCCTTGCGTAATGGCTTTGGCGGCAACGACTTGCGCTATGTCGCCGCCGGCTTCCCCCGGTGGAAAATGTGCCGGTTGCCTGACGGCGGCGCGTCGGCTCGCCGTCGGCAGCAGGCCGGCGTCCGGCGGTCGGCCGGTCGACTGTCGGCAACCTGTGGGACACCGACAATCGGGCGACATACGGCCAACAGCTTTTCCACGATCGCGCGTCGCGCGAACCACGAAGTTCAACCGGCACCCCTCCATTTACCCCCAAGGTGGCGAACAGCCTCCTGCACCACGGGATCAATCTTCAAAAGGGTACCCGCCTTACGGCACCCGTGTAACACTGTGGTATGGTCGCGGCGGCCGAAGTAACGCCCGATCTGTTCCAGGCTGTGGCTGGTGAGCGATCGGGCGAGGTACATGGCGACGTTGCGGGCGGTTACCACGGCCCTCCGCCGCGACGCGCCGCGCAGGTCGGCCAGCCGGAGCGAAAAATACCGTGCCGTCCGGGCTGCAATGGCCGACAATGGGGGCTCCCGCGCCGCGTTGCGGCGACGAACATAGGAGCGGGCCGCCTCGGCGTCGATCGCTGTCCCCTCCAGCCGCGTCGACGACTCCAACTCGGCGAAGGCGGCCCCCAACTCGGGCACCGGGCCGTTCATCCCCTCGGCGAGGATCTGCGCCGCGGTCTCCGACAGCTTGATGTGCCGGAGCCGCGCCCATTGCTGCAACAGCATGGTCCGCACCTCGACGCCGGGGAGCGACAACGTCACCACCAGCCCCCCTCCAAGCCGGCTCGTCAGGGTCGGGTGCAGTTGGCGCAGCCTAGCGGGGGGGGCGGAGGCTGTCAGGATCACTTGGGTCCCACGCGCCGACAGCGCGTCGATGGTATGAATCAACTCGACCTGCGCCGCCGAGCGGCTACTGAGCGCCTCGATGTCCTCCAAAGTAAACAGCGAGCATTCTCGATATTTCGCACGGAATTCGACTACCGCGTTGACCTCAAAGGCGTCGGCCAGTTCACGCGCAAACTCCTTGGCCGTCTCACACACCACCCGGCTTCGAAACAGGCTCCGCCATTGCTCCGCCATACCGCAGGCCAAATGCGACTTGCCCGTGCCGGGAGGACCGCACACCATCAGGGGGTTAAAACGGGCCGTTCGCTCGTGCAGCACGCTCCGGACCGCGACTTCCACCAAGCCGTTCTCCGGGCCGGCGAAAAAACGATCCACCGTCCACCGCCCTGCCGGCGCCCCATTGGGGCCATGGGGGTATTCGAATGTGCCCGGAAGAGGTATTTTCGCAATCTCGTCAACCATGACGAACCCACCCGACCCCTGGAAGGCCCTACTGGCGCATCAACGGTACGCCGTCCTAAACGGCGCATTATACCGTGTGCCAACGATGTCGGGGAGGCCTGCCGACGTTCCCTATTGCCAGGCGGCCGGCACGACCCAATCCCCCCATAAGTAGGCCCGGCAGGATTCGAACCTGCAACCAACAGATTATGAGTCTGCTGCTCTAACCGTTGAGCTACGGGCCCCAGCGGGGTGTGAGTAGCTCATAGGTATTCTACCCGTGGCGCGGCGGTTCTACTAGGGTGGGCCACGGGCTTAGCGTAGCCGTTCAGGTGGGGGGAATGCCACCGTTTTCGGGGCACAAAGATTGCTTGGCCCCATGAACGCCGTTTCTGCCGCGAAAATGGGAC
>PWXP01000041.1 GCA_003561895.1 Planctomycetaceae bacterium
CGTCTACGTAACGTCCGAGGATAGCATCGACGGACTCGCTGCCGCTGGCGGCGAAGCGAAGGTGTCACTTGAGGAACCGTATGCGGTAATCCCGCACGTACGGGTCTGTGGGAGCCCCGGGTGAGCAATCACCCGGGGCCACCCGGCCCGACTTCGCCATGGAACCGTTCCCGCTACCGGCTGATGCGCGCGCCGCCGCCTTGCATCACCCGCTTCACTTCCCGCAGCGAGGCCGTGGTCGTGTCGCCGGGGGTGGTCATGGCCAGGGCTCCGTGGGCGGCGCCGTAGTTGACCGCGGTCTGCGGCCCTTTGCCCTCCATCAGCCCGTAAATCAGGCCCGAGGCGAAGCTGTCGCCGCCGCCCACGCGGTCGTAGATTTCCAGGTTCTCGCGCAGATCGGCCTCGTGGAACGCCCCGTCGCAGTACAGGATGGCGCCCCAATCGTTAACCGACGCGGTCTTGGCGTTGCGCAGCGTGGTGGCGACGGCCGAGAAGTTGGGAAACGCGCGGACCGCCTCTTCGATCATCTTCTTGAAGTTGCGCGGGTCGAGCTTCGAGCAGTGTGCGTCGAGCCCTTCGACCTCGAACCCCAGCGACGCCGAGAAGTCCTCCTCGTTGCCGATCATCACGTCGACCATCGCGGCCAGCTCGCGGTTGACCTGCCGCGCCTTCTCCTGCCCGCCGATGTCCTTCCACAGCGACGGCCGGTAGTTCAGGTCGTACGAGACGACGGTGCCGTGCTTCTTGGCGGCGGCCATCGCCTCGAGCACGGCGCCGGGGGTGGTGTCGGACAGCCCGGCGAAGATGCCGCCGGTGTGCAGCCAGCGGACGCCGTCGCGGCCGAAGATGGTATCCCAGTCGAAATCGCCCCTTTGGATTTGGGCCGCGGCGCTGTGGCCCCGGTCGGAGCAGCCCACCGCGGCCCGCACGCCAAACCCCCGCTCGGTGAAGTTCAAACCCACGCGCACCTTGCGGCCGATGCCGTCGAACGGGACCCACCGGACGTACTCCGTGGCCACGCCGCCCTGGAAGATGAGGTCTTCGAGCAGCCGGCCGAGCGGGTTGTCGGGGATGGCCGTGGCCACGGCCGACCGCTTGCCGAAGCAGCGTTTCAGGCCGCGGGCGACGTTGTACTCGCCTCCGCCCTCCCACGCCCGGAAGTGCCGCGTGGTGTGGATGCGCTCCTCGCCCGGGTCGAGGCGGATCATCCCCTCGCCCAGCGACAGGATGTCGTACTTGCAATCCTCGGGTTTTCGCAGCGTTGGTATCGCCATGGGTTGGTTCCTTCTGTGCCCGTGGTCTGGTGGTTGTCCAGGTTCCGCACCCCGTTTGTTGGGGTGCACGCTTTCGCGTGCGAACCGGGCACGTGCGTCATCCGGGCACGGGAAAGCGTGCACTCCAATAGGGTTGTTCCGCAGCGCCCGCACGAGGCGGCCGCCGAGCGCATGGACTATCATACCGGGCCCGCTGCATTCCACAAGGGCTCCGCAATGCACGTAGCCCCGAGACCGAACCGCCCGGTTCCGGCCTGCCCCGTTCGCTCTCCGGCACGCATGATGCCGGCTCGCGCGCCGCGTCCAGCCGCGGATCGGTCAGGTCGGGCCGGGGCATCATGGTTCCTTGACTGCAACGTGCTGATCGTTTACATTGCAGGAAGTTGGGCCGGTGCGCGGGCTCCCGGCTCGGACGTCCTCCGCGGGCGAGTAACCGTTTCCGGGGAACTGGGCTCGGCGTTTGCCTCGACCGGAATCTATGCCTTCACGTACCATTGCCATCGGCGACATCCACGGCTACGCGGCGCCGTTGCGCGCCTTACTGGCGGCCATCGAGCCCCGCCCGGCCGACACGATCGTGGCGATGGGCGATTACGTGGACCGGGGACCCGACAGCCGCGGCACGCTCGACACCCTGATCGAACTGGGCCGCCGATGCCGGCTGGGGCCCCTGCTGGGCAACCACGACCAGTTGTTACTCCAGGTCTGCGAAGGCCGTGATGAGGTGTTTGCCGATTGGCTGGCGTTCGGCGGCAACACGACGCTGGCTTCGTACTGCGGCCGCCTGGAGAACGTGCCCGCCGAGCATCTCGATTTCCTGCGGGGTTGCCTGCGGTATTTCGAGACGCCGCGGCACTTCTTCGTGCATGCCAATTACCTGGAGGACAAGCCGCTTGCCGAGCAGCCCGACGAGGTGCTGCTGTGGGAATCGCTGCGCAGTCGGCAGCCCGGCCCCCACTGCTCCGGCAAGACGGCCTTTGTGGGCCACACGGCGCAGAAGGGCAGCGTCGAGGTGCTCGACCTGGGCTACCTGGTGTGTATCGACACGTGGGTGTACGGCGAGGGCCGGCTGACGGCCGTCGACGTCGAGTCGCGCCGGCAGTGGCGCGGGGCCCGGAACGGGTCGGAAGTGACGCTCATTTGAGGAGGAACCGCCATGTGGCGTGCCGTGGTCCGCTTTGTACCCCTTGCCCTGCCGCTGCTTGCGGCCCTTTTGTATTTGGGCCTGTTGGGCGGGGCCGCGCCGGAGTACACCGCGCCGCCGCCCGACCACACCGCGCCGCCGCCCGAACACGCCGCGCCGCCGCCGGCTCCGCCCCCGCCGCAACGTCCCGTCCCGGCGGCCGGCGAGTTGTTTGCCGAGGTGGCCGCCCGCGACGACTGGCGCTGGCAGCGGCGGTTCCGCCTAGAACCGCCCCACGAGCGCACCACCGCCCGGAACCTCATGGCCTACGCGCTCACGCTGGCCGCGGCGGGGGTCCATACCGAACGGCTTCCCCGGCTGATGGAACTGCTCGAACGCATGCAAAACCGCGACGCCGGCAACCCCTACTACGGCAACTTCTGGTGGTATTGGCGCGACGGGGCGGTGACCGACCGGAATTCGGCCGAGTTCGTCATGCAAACGGCAACCCGCCTGTGGGTGCGACACCACGAGCAACTCGACTCCGAGGTGGCGGCGGCGCTGGAGCGCCTCATGCGGTTCGGCGCCGAAAGCTGCCTGCGATACCGGGTGCCCGCCTGGTACACGAACATCGCCATCCTGAACGCCTCGAACCTGATCGCGCTGGGCGAGGTGCTCGACGACGCCGAGACGGCCGAAGCCGGATACCGCCGCCTGGAAGACCTCTGCTTGTGGACCTGGAAGTACGGGATCACCGAGTACGTGAGCCCGACCTACTACGCGGTCAATCTTGACGGGCTGCGGTGGATTGCGGCGCGGGCCGGGCGGGACGAACCGCGCCGGCAGGCCGAGGCGCTGCTGGAGCTGCTGGCGGCCGACATCGGCGCCAACTGGTGGCCGCCGGCCGAACGGCTCGCCGGGGCCCACAGCCGCAGCTATAACTACCTGCGCGGCGTCGGAGGGCTCGATGAACGGCTCGCGCTGGCCGGCTGGCTCGACTTGCAGGTTCAACTCACGGCCCATCATGCCGATACGCTGTGCGATGACGGGTCGCTGCCGGTGTCGGCTTGGGAGGCGGCCTGGCGGCTTCCGCGGCGGGTGCGCCAGCGGTGGGGCGAAGGGCCGGCCGAAGCCCGCTCCGCGCTGCTGCTGTCCGACATAGCCCTCAGTACCGCCTCGGCCTACTACGGCCGGGAAGACGTGCCGATGGCCGTCGACCTGCCGGGCGACCGGACGACGGTCCGCTGCTACTTCATCGCCGACGGCCGGGACGATCCCTACGGCACGCGGCGTTTCGCGGCCGGGCGCGCCGGCCACATGAAGGCGCAGCACCTCGATTGCTTTTGGGCGGCCGCCCAGCGGGGCCCCGACGCCCTCGCCCTGGCCGCCTACCGCGCCGAGGACCTCGACTGCCCGGAACGGACCGGCCTGACGAGCCACTTCGTCTTCCGCCGCGCGCACGACGGCATTTGGATCGGCGGCCGGGCGGTGGCGTTGGAGCCCCTGGGCACGTATGAACCGGCGCGGGTCGAGGTGGCGCCCGGCGAGGCCGTGGTCGTGCGATACGGGACGGCGGCGGTTGGCGTACGGGTGCTCGCGGCCCTGCGCCGCGACGGCGGCCCGGCCGCCGTCGCGATGGTCGACGACGCCAACCCGTACGGCGCGATGCGGCTGTCGGTCGAGCACGAGTCGGAACCCGGCGAAGCCGAGTCGGCCGCCGCGGCCTTCTGGGTGCGGGTGGGCGGCAGCCTGTCCGACGACGCGGCGTTCGCCCGGTGGCACGAGGCGTTCCTGTCGGCCGAACCCGAGGTGCACGTCGCCCCGCCCGACCCGCCGCAGACGGCCCTTCGGTTCGACCTGCGCGTACCCGGCGAAGAGGGACCGGTGGCCGTGCGCGGGGTGGCCGGGGCGCGGGGCATCGGGCACGTCACCCTGGAGCCGCCGCCCACCGCCGCCATCCTGGAGATCGACCGCCGGCCGGTCGGACGCCCCCTGCTGGCCGACTTGCGGCCGATCCGCGAGTACGCCAAGGCGGTGGAAGAAGCCGAAGCTCTCCAAGTGCCCCCGGACGAGCCGCTTCTGTTCGAGGCCCAGTCGGGGGTTTGTGTCGGCGGTATGAAGGTCGGCTTCGACGAGCGGGCTTCCGGCGGGGCCTACGTGGGCTCGACGGTCGACCACTACCAGACCGCCCGGTTCGGCACCGCCCGCTGGCGGCTCGAAGTGCCCCGAGCCGGCCGCTACTGGCTGTGGGGGCGGGTGCTGGCCCCCGATTCCCAGACCGACAGCTTCTACGTCCAGGTGATGGGTCCCGAGGGCGCGATCCTGCCCCGCACCGACTGGCACACGCGCGTCGCCCCCGACTGGACCTGGCGCCGCTTCGAGGCCCACCCCGGGCGCGAACCCATCGCGTTGGACCTGCCGGCCGGCACGGTGGAATTGATCTTTCGCGTCCGCGAGCCGGGCACGAAGGTCGACCGCCTCATGCTCGCCTCCTGCCCCGAGGAGTTCTCGGAGCCTTGACGCAGGATCGACATTCGTGTACGACTCAAGCCCAATATCTTTGCTCCCCTATTCTTTTCTCCGAACAATGAGCCTGGCAAGAGATTGGGGCTTTTTTGGAGTGCGGAGGCTTGACGCCGCTTTGGCTGTGCCTTTTCCTTTCCGCGCCTCCAGCAGCCACCGTGCGAAATGCCAAAGCTGACGCAAAACGAAAGCGACGTCAAGCCTCCGCACTCCAAAAAGGCGGACCAGCCAGTGGGGCGAAGAGGACGCGAGTCTTTTTCAGGTCCTTGCATCCCGTTTCCGAGGACGGCCGCGGCGACGTATGGCCCACGCAAGGTCTTGCCACTCCATGCTTTGTTCGCACCATGCCTCCCTCCCATCCGGCTGCTCCCGACGGACACCGACGCTACGCATCCAGCTCTCCCTGGGCTTGAGCACGGTTGACACGCTTTCGCCCGCCCCGTGGGCAGGGGATCGGCCAGTCGGCCGGAAGCTGCCGGGCTTCGTCATCTCCTTCTCGAACAAGGGTATCCGCGCATTGGAGCGGTTCAGGATATGGGCAAACCAGACTGCCTTCGATAGAACGGGCACGGCGAGGCATGGTCCCTCTTTACCGTAAGCCACCGCAGCCGTCAACCAGAAGAAGACTCCCGTCCCCCCCCGGCGTTCCGCCTAGTCCAGTCGAGCGATTTGTGCGTGTCAAAAGCCGCGCGCCACAGGGGCTCCAGCATGCTCGCGATTCCGGCGCGCATCGCACCTGCCATGTTGAGCGCCCCGTTGGCTGGATGCCGACACTGGCGCGTTGCGAACACCGGCGGAGAAGCCGATAATAGCCACAGCAAAGAAAGTACATTGGGGTCAACCCGGAGGATACCTGTTATGGGGGACGAACGTAGAACGGAATCCGAGGCGCTCTTCGAGGAACTTTGCAGGCAACACAACGTTGCATGCACTCGGCTTCCCCGTCGGCTCGACTCTAAGCAGCCCGACTATGAACTTGTGCTTGCCGGGCACAGAATTGTCGCCGAAGTCAAGCAAATTGAGCCGAACGATGACGACCGGCGATTTACAAAAGAGTTGCTGCGTAATGGGATGGCTAGACAATGTCGAGTTCCTGACCAAATGGCTCGGCGTGTACGCGACGCCATCAAGAGGAGCCGACAGCAAATCAACGCATACCTCGAACGTCGTCCGGCGACTCCGGCGGTGCTGGTTCTCTTCGATGCAGCACGAAACGGATACACCGATCCTTACGCGATTCAGGTTGCCATGTACGGTTGGGAGTGTGTCGTATTCGACGGTACCCGGATCGAGACGCCTCTTACGGTGATCGACCGGGGCTTCGGCCATCGCAACAACAGGGACGTGAGGGAGGACAAAAACCAACAGCTAAGCGCTCTGGCCACACTTCACGAAGGCTGGGGCATTGACACTCATGAACGCGTGTTGTCGCTTTGGTTCTACCACAACCAGTTCGCCGCGCACCCGATCTTGCCGGAATGGTGGTCCGGGAACGACATCATGCATTTTGCGTTCGGCGAGAAGGTTCCGGGACAGTTCCAGGATTGGTGCAGCGCAACGAAGGACCGTGATCCTAACCGGGGGCATGGCGATGCGTCATAGTTCGGGCATACCATTCGACGACGCTCTCCAGGTCAGGCCGACGGATACGACATTGTGCCGATTGTGGACATACAACCGGTTGGCCCGGGCTACTGACGTGTCGGCCTGAGCGAAAGTGGGACTTCCGGGGTGGTTTCTCCCCAATGCTATGCAAGCTAAACGGCACACCGTCAAGGCGTCGACCAGAACACGTTACCCTCCTCGTCACGGAGGTTGAGCCCCGGCCCAGCCTTCGGCGCGAACGCGAGAACGCGCAGTCCGCCCTTTTCATCTCGCAGGCCGAGCGCAGGCCCGTGCTTCGTGCTTCAGTGCAGTCAGTGAAGCGCGGACCTCGCCGTTTGCATCTCGCAGGTTGAAGGCCGTCATGTCCGTATTCACGAGAAGTCCAACGTTGCCCTTGCTGTTGGCATCGTGCAGGTTCGATGCAGCGACATCCTTGTAGGCGGAG
>PWXP01000250.1 GCA_003561895.1 Planctomycetaceae bacterium
AGGTTCCCCTGGCCACGCCCAACTCGTCGCGGACGTAGAGCAGATACTGCTCGACGTGCCTCTCGCTGAGGCGATCCGGCGACACCATGTAGTAGGCGGCCAGTTGACGAACGGCCCGCACATACAGTCGACTGGTCCCTTCGACCAGCCCGGCGAGCTTCAAGTCCTGGATCATACGGTTCCTGAGTTCTGACATCGTGATACCCTTTCGTGGGGTTCGTGGAAATCCAGCCACAACGGCCGAAAACCCAACCATATCACACGCCAGAGCCCAGCAACGTCCGATGCCCTCCCAGCCCGCACGACCCGCTCAAACCGCTCCTCCCTCCCGCGGCGAAGCCGCTTCGTCCAAGGGGGTTTTTGCCCAATAATCCACCGTTTCCGCCGCGAAAATGGGACTGTCCCCTTCGCATCGGGCGGAGAAAACAGCCCGCGCCGCCCCGTGAACGGTTACCCACCTTCCGACTTTCCGGCCGACGGGAAGTCGGGGTTGCGGCCGGCGGGCAACTATCTTATGATCATGGTCTGGCGTGCGGGCCGTGTCAACCAACGGCCCGGAAATACACCCAAACCCCGGAAAAAAGCACCTGCGAAAACCGCCCTTGACGCCGCGGAGCAAATCGAATAATCTCACGGGCGTTGCGGGGATGAGACCCATGGAGGCAGGGCAAGGCATCCCCGAGGCAGCGGGCAGGAGGCCCCTGCCGTACCTGCCGAAGTTTTCGGCCACCGAACGCCGCAACGGCATTTCGGCGCGCCGAGGCGACGGGGCGCCGTGTGCGCCCGGTCGAGGATGGATCGAATGGCAATCCACGTGGATGGGTCCGCATTGGGGAATCTTGTGCCGATGAGATTCCTGCGGACCGCGAAGCGCTTGTCCGCTGCATGGAAGCATGCGGCGCGCTTCGGAAACACCTAGAGCGCCCGCGCGGTCGGCTCCCAGCCGGCCACCAAGGTGCGGAGCGTCCAATCGCTCCCGGAAACGATGCGTGTCCTCCGCCCCCCTGGGACACCGCCTTTCCGGGGGCTTTTTTTGTGCGCTCCGGCGGTGCGTGCTTAGACTCTATTCCGTGGTAACCGTTCACGGGCCGGCCGAAGGGGACAGTCCCCTTCGGCCACCTGGTCGAACTGGATGTCGAGGATGGCGTCGGCGGGCGGGCGGCCGGCCACGTCGGCAAACACGTACACCACCCGCCGCAAATTCTTCCGATAGATCGTCTTGTCCTCCAGGATCGGCTGCCCGTCGCGCTCCGCCACGAAATCGCCGAGGGCGCCGATCTGGACCATCTGCCCCTGCTCGCCGCGGACGTACAGCTCGTCAAGATCGGCCAACGAGGAGCGCTTCGAGCGGTCGATTTCGAGGTTGACCCAGAGCGGGTTCACCTCGCCGGGCACCTGCAACACGGTGGCCGGGAGGCCGTCCAGCGCGAAGTCGAGCGTCTGGGCGATGGTCTCCTTCGACACGCCCGAAAGCGCCCCGGACATGTAGGCCATCAGCAGCACCAGGACCACCAGTCCGCCGACGGCAGGCAGCACCTTCAGAAGCAGCAGTTTGACAACCGGAGCGTATTGCATGGTTCAACCTCCCCCTTTTCGCGCCCAATGTTGGAGTTCACGCTTCAGCGTGCGGACGAAGGACGAGTCAAACCCGGCACGCTGAAGCGTGAACTCCAACTGCGGGCCCGTTTTCGCCGGTCGCCGGGGACTCAGTCGGAGTCCTTGGGGGCGGGATCGTGAGGCGCGTCGCCTGAAACGTCCTCGACTTCGCCCGACGGTTCGACCTCCGCCGGGCTTTGGCCGTCGGCGGGAATCGACCGGCCCGGGACGGGGCAGCCGCCCACCCCGCACGCGCCCGACATGCAGGTCGGAAAGCCCATCGCCGGCAGGACGAATCGCATGAGGCTGAACCACACCACCACCACGCCAATCAGAACTCCAAGTTCTCTCCAGGCCATTGCCCAGTTCCTTTCTCTTTATGTTGCGTTTGGAAACTTTCGGCGCCATGCTTCCTTCAGCATTCCGCAAAGCTGCTGGTGCAACTCGGGTGGGACCTCGTACGGCACGCCCGCGCTGTAGGCCCGAATCGTGTTGCGGAGGTTGTCGATGACGATCACGCAGGGGTCGCAGCCGGCCATGTGTTTTTCGAACTCGGCGCAGAACTCGGGGGTGAGTTCACCGTCGACGTAGTCGCCCAGCGCGGCGAGCATCTCCTGGCATTTCATCATTCGAACTCCTCGGAAGCGTGGCTCCATGTTCATTGGATGCGCAGGAGGTACGGAGGGTTACAGAGGGCGGCCAATATACCGCCATGACGGGGTACGACAGCCCCCGAAAATGGCATAGTTGCGTACAGCCGAGAAAACTGCTACTGCCGCCCCGTGAACTGTTACCAAACGACAAACGCGTTCTACCGGGGAGGACCGCTGCGATGAATACGACGCGTGCGTGATAGCGTTTCGCAAACTTACGATAAAGGCCGCGGCTCACACGCTTCGGGTCGAGCCGCACCGAGCCGTGGAACCGGGACAGCACCGGCGGCCGTTCGTCGATGACCGCGCGTTCCGTGCCGCCGTCGCCCCCCCACGCCCCCGGCTGGCCAACCAACGCACCGCTGGAAGGCCCAGGCTCCGCACCCCCGGACGTTCCCGCGGCTCCACCGCTCGCGCCGCCGCTCTTCCCTGCCCTGGCTTTCGGGGCTACCGCCGCCCGATCGGCCACAAGTGAGCGACCAGTGCTTGTCCGTCCGCGCGTCGTAAAGTTCGATCCCGCGCGTCATGAGTTCCTCGGAGGGCGGAACAATCTCGTTGTCCGGCTCGGCTTCGAGGCGCGCAATCAGGCGGGAAACCGCAGCCCGTTTGCTGTAACAGCCAAACCATTCGCCCAGTTCCGTCAAGTCCCAAGCGGTCGTGACGACCGCACCTTCATGGCTTGGTGAGTCCTATCGGCATTGCGGGAGAATTGCATTTTGGCTAACACGATTATGGGCCCTCCTCTGCCACAATGGCGGCCTGTTGCCAGGCCAGTTCGTAGAACTCGCGCAGCTTCGCTTGCAGCAGCTTCTTGTCGGGCACGCAAGTCTGATACTCGGCCACCAGGGCGGGCGACATGGCTCGGCTCAAGGCGTACTCGACCACCTCGTGGTGCTTCGTGGCGCACAGCAGCACGCCGATGGACGGCCGCCCGTGCGGCTTCGCCGCGCCGGTCACACACGTTGGCGGCACTCGGTATCAAATTCGTGTCCTTATTCCTCTGTCGCCACATAGGATCACGCTCCGGAGCACCTTCGCCCAACGCTGCTCGATGTACCAGGCATGTGCATGGTGGGCGGCCAGCCACCGCTTCTTGTGCGGCTTCCAGCGGCGGCGCAGTGCATGAACGGTCGAGGATGAGGACGTGGTATCGCTGCTCACAGTCGCCCCGCGTTCCAGCTCGTGTGCTGCCTGAGCCCCCAAGCTATCAGCGCGCTACCCCGCACGTTGGGGGCCTGGCAAGACACGAACACAGCTATTAGAATGGGGTCCAGCTAGAAGGCAAGTGCCGTGGGAATGATACCGTTCTTGATAACGTATGACCCGCCTGGGTCGGGTCCAGCCGGCCATGTCAGCGGGAGACGTTGCGGCGACGGGCGGCCTTGACCACGCATACCGTCCGTTGCTCGTCCTGGATCGAGTAGGCAATGCGATATTGCTCGTTCGGCTGTTCGCGTATAATGCACGGCTTGCGCGAGCAGCAGCGAGGTCACTGCCCCGGTGGCAACGCCCTGCGGTTCCTGCCCCGTGTATTTTTCACATTCCGGCCACTTGGCCACTCCACTGCACAAGCCCAGGAAGTCCCTTGGTAATCCCACTGCTCGACACGCTCACCCCGGCGCAACGCGATGCTGTTACCCATTTCGAGGGGCCAATGCTCATCCTGGCGGGCCCTGGCAGCGGCAAGACCCGCGTGGTAACCCATCGGATTGCGTGGCTGCTAGATCAGGGGATTCCATGCCATAGTATTGTGGCACTGACCTTCACGAACAAGGCGGCCGAGGAAATGCAGGCCCGCCTCGCCTGCCTCGCGCCGGGCAAGCGCGTTTGGGTGAGCACCTTCCACCGCTTCTGCGCTAAACTGCTGCGCCAGCACGCCCCCCTGGTGGGGCTCCAGGAAAACTTCACCATCTTCGACACCGCCGACAGTGCCCAGGCACTTCGCCGGGCCCTGGAAAAGTGGCATGGCGAGCCGCCTCGTTTCACCCCCAACGCGCTGCGCAACGCCATAAGCTGGGCAAAGAACCACCTGCTCACCGCCCGGAACTACCAGCCGCGGCACGGCGACGAGCTGGACGCGGCCGTCGGCCAGGTCTACCCGGCGTACCAGAAACTGCTTGCCGAGGCCAACGCGGTCGACTTCGACGACTTGCTGCTCCACGTAGCCGAACTGCTGCGCGAGAACCCCGAGGTCCGCCGAAGTCTCGACGAGCGATACCGGTTCGTGCTCGTCGACGAATACCAGGACACCAACCTGGCGCAGTACGCCATCGTCAGGGCCATTTCCATCGACTATCCCAACCTGGCCGTCACCGGCGACCCCGACCAGTCCATCTACGGCTGGCGGGGCGCGAACCTGGGCAACATTCTGGAGTTCGACCGCGACTTTCCTGGCGCGAAGGTGGCCCGCCTGGAGCAGAACTACCGCAGCACGCAGCGCATCCTGTCGGTGGCGGCGCAACTGATCTCGCACAACGTGAAGCGGAAAGAGAAGGCCCTGTTCACGGACAACGGCGAGGGGGCGCCTGTGTGCGTCGTGAAATTCCCCACGCAGCAGGACGAGGCCCGCGCCATTGCCGCCAAGATCGCCGGCGAGGTCCGCTCCGGGAGGCGCCGAGCCCGCGACTTCGCCGTCTTCTACCGCATCAACGCGCTGAGCCGGGCGTTCGAGTTCGCGCTGCGCGAGGAAGGCGTCGCCTTCCAACTGGTCCACGGCCTGGAGTTCTTCCAGCGCCGCGAGATCAAGGACACGTTGGCCTACGTGCAGTTGGCCGGCAACCCGCGGAACGAAATCGCCCTGCTTCGGATCATCAATACACCGCCGCGGGGGATCGGCCCCACCACGGTGCGCCGGCTGACGGCCCACGCCTCGGCCCGGGGTATGTCGCTGCTGGAGGCCGCCCGCGACGTGGAAAAAATCGGCTCCATCAAGCGCGCGGGCGCGGCCAAAGTGCGCCGTTTCGTCAAACTGGTCGACCGCCTGGCCGCCCTGGCCGGGGCCTCCATGGAAGAACTGCTCGGCACCGTGGTGGCCGAAAGCGGCTACCGCGAGTACCTCGGGCAGTCGGGCAGCGCCGAGGACGAAGACCGCCTGGCCAATATCGAGGAACTGCTGACTGTGGCCCGCGAGTTCGACGAACGGCACGGCGGCGCCGGCCCGATCGAGGCGTTCCTCGAGGAGACCAGCCTGGTGAGCGACACCGACGACTGGGAGCAGGCGGCCGACCGGGTGACGCTGATGACGCTGCACGCGGCCAAGGGGCTCGAGTTTCCGGTGGTGTTCATTACGGCCGTCGAGGAGGGACTGATTCCCCACGAGCGGAACCGCGACAACCCCGACCACCTCGAAGAGGAGCGCCGGTTGCTGTTCGTGGGCGTCACCCGGGCGCAGGAGCAGCTCCAGCTTAGCATGGCCCAGTACCGCCACTTCCGCGGCCGGCGCCGGATGACCATTCCGAGCCACTTCCTCATGGAGCTTCCGCGCGGCGAGATCGAGTACGCAGACTCGTGCGCGGGGACGTGGATGGAGGCGGAACCGCCGGAGGTGGAGCCTGTGTTTTCCCGGTGCGACGAGCGGCCGCCGCCCCATTCCACCGTCCCGCGCCGCGCGGAGCCGGCCATCACCACAGCGGCGAATATGCTTTCGGGCGACGCGCCGGAGGCCGCCGTTTCGCCCGATGCGTTTGTCCAGGGGATGCTGGTGTGCCATCCGGCGCGGGGCCTGGGGCGGATTGTCGCCCTTAGCGGCGGCGGGGCGGGCCGGAAGGCTACGGTCGAGTTTCTCGGCCAGGGCCGCCGCGAAAGCTTGCTGCTGGCCCAGAGCCCCCTGCAACCCGTCGCCCGGCCGGCCGGCAACCCCTAACCGCCCGTTGGAGTTCACGCTTCAGCGTGCAAACGGGGCGGTGGGTGTCGCGAGCACGCTGAAGCGTGAACTCCAACGGCACGCTGAAGCGTGAACTGCAACCGTGGGCGGGCGGCTAAGGCGCTTGCGCGACGGCTTCGAGCGACCCTTCCCCGACGATCCATCCGCGGCAATTCGGGCTGCCGCAATCGCACGGCATGGCCGACTCGACCGGCCAGCCGTAGTCGATGGTCAACTCTTCGCGGGGGTGGATGTCGCGGGCCGCCTCCAGCCATATCTCCGCCTCTGCCGGCGAGCCGTCCTCATACTCCACCTGCACCAGAACGAGCAGGCAGTTGGGCGAACAACTGTGATTAAGATACCGGAAAGGCGCGCCCGGCTCCAGCGACAAGTCGCCGCCGAGGTCCATGCAGTAATGCGACGAGTAGTTCGGATCGGACACGATTCTTCCGCGGACTCGGCCTACGTACCGCCGCGCCTGAAAATGCCGCTTCGCGAACACCCCCAGGCCGTGGCGCGCGGGCTCGACGGCAACCTTTTTGCTCCTTCGCTGCTTCATCGTTCCCTCCCAGGGCCTCCTTGCGCCAGTTGTGTAGGCGAGTCTCGCCGAGACTCGCGTCCAGCGTTTCGGAGAAACGCTGCTGCCCAAACTCTTTGCCACCGTGTACCTTGCACGCCGATACCGTTCCGGCTCTCGATACGCAATCGTACCCGATGCCGGGAACCCGTCAAGTAGCCGTTCACGGGTCGGAAATCGTCCCGGTGCTCGGCCGCGGCAGGAAATTAGCCGCAACGCGCTAGCGTCCGGTTTTTGTTTCAAGCCAAGCGAACCGGGGCTAGCGCCCTGCGGCTGATTTC
>PWXP01000315.1 GCA_003561895.1 Planctomycetaceae bacterium
CTCATTGGCACACCGCTTTCCTGGGAGCACGTCCGTCTAAGCAGCCGGAGTGGCACCAGCACCACGGCTTGCTTGTCACCACCCTACCTCCTGAGCGCCGCGCGGCGCTTCTACACCGGGGCCAGTCCGCCGCATGCTTCAAATAGCCGGAGCGCCTCGGCGACGGCGGCTACGTCGTGCACGCGGAGCACCTGGACGCCGTGCCGCGCCAGGGCCAGGGCGGCGCCGGACGTCCCGGAGGTGCGGTCCTGGGCGCCGGCGCCCAGCACGGCGCCGATAAACCGCTTACGGCTGTGCCCGACGAGCACCGGGCAGCCCAGCCGGTGGAAGCGGCGAGCATGGCGCACCAGCTCGAGGTTGTGCTGGAGCGTCTTCCCGAAGCCGATGCCCGGATCCAAGGCTATCTTGGACCGGGCGATTCCCGCCGCCTCGGCGGCGTCGCGGCGGTCGCGCAGGAAGGCGAACACGTCGTCGAGCACGTTGGCGTAGGTTGGTTTTTGCTGCATGGTGGCCGGGGTGCCTTGCATGTGCATCAAGCAGATGCCGCAGCCGGTTTCGGCCAGCAGGGGGATCATTGCCGGATCGCCCCGGCACGCGGTGACGTCGTTGACCACCTCGGCGCCGGCGGCAAGCGCCTCCCGCGCCACGGCCGCCTTCGAGGTGTCAATGGAAATCGGCACGGTCGCCTTTTCGGAGAGCGCCCGCACGACCGGCAACACGCGGCGCAGCTCTTCTCGCGCTTCGACGCGCGCCGCGCCCGGGCGGGTGCTTTCTCCGCCGATGTCCAACAAGTCGGCCCCTGCCTCCGCCAGCCGGAGTCCATGCTCGACGGCGGCCGCCGGATCGAACGTCGTCCCGCCATCGGAGAAACTGTCGGGCGTAACGTTGATAATGCCCATCAACCGCGGCGATGAGCGGAACGAAATCGTCCGAGTGCGGAGCTGCCAGGTTTCAGCGCGGGGCAACATGACGAGTGGGCGGTCGTTCGCCATAGGTGTAGGCCCTTCGTGTGCGTTTCCTCGTGTTCGGCCAACTGCTCCTGTTGTAACCGTTCACGGTTACCTCCTGTTCGAGTTGGCCGGCTGCGCCGGGGGCCAGGCGGCTTGGCTACGCGAACCATCCACCCGTTTCCGGGCAAAAGATTCGCGGCGGACAACCGGAAGCCACCCGCATTCCCCGGCGTCAGAAGCGGGGCTGCATCACCTGGTAGCATGGCCTGGCTCGCGGCGCGTGTCAAGACCCGAATGCCGGAAAAAGACGGGCAAGCCGCAATCGGCCGTAGCCCGCCGGTAATGGGCGAAGCGTGAGCGGTCGGTTATAATCGGGCATCCGGACGTTTCCCGGCGACGCCCCGGCGGGCAGCGGAACACTTGCCATCGCGTAGGATGGACATTCCTGTCCGTCTTTCCCCGACGGACAAGAATGTCCATCCTACAGCCAGACCGCTTCCCGCCGCTCCCCTCGACACCCTGCAAGCCATTTCCATGACATCCACGCCATCCGAATCCGGCAAGAGCCGATCGAACGACCGCGAGCCGGCCGACTTCATCCGCCAGATCATCAACGAGGACAACCGGACGGGCAAGCACGGCGGCCGGGTGCATACCCGCTTTCCGCCGGAGCCGAACGGCTACCTGCACATCGGCCACGCCAAGTCGATCTGCCTGAACTTCGGCATCGCGGCCGAGTACGGCGGGCTGTGCAACCTGCGCTTCGACGATACCAACCCGATCAAGGAAGAGCAGGAGTACATCGACTCGATCAAGACCGACGTCCGCTGGCTGGGCTTCGACTGGGGCGACCGCGAGTTCTACGCCTCCGATTACTTCGACCAGCTTTACCAGTGGGCCCTGAAGCTCATCGGTGACGGCAACGCCTACGTGTGCGACCTGACGGCCGCGGAGATTCGCGAGCATCGCGGCACGCTTACCCGGCCGGGCAAGGAAAGCCCCTACCGCGGCCGCACCGTCGAGGAAAACCTGGCGCTGTTCGAGCGCATGCGGGCGGGCGAGTTCGCCGACGGCAGCCGGACGCTTCGGGCGAAGATCGACATGGCCCATCCGAACCTGAACATGCGCGATCCGGTCATGTATCGGATCCTGCAATCCCCCCACCATCGTACCGGCAACCGGTGGCCCATCTGCCCTACCTACGACTGGGCGCATGGGCAGTCCGACTCGATCGAGCGGATCACCCACTCCATTTGCACGCTCGAGTTCGAGAACCACCGGCCGTTGTATGACTGGTTCCTACGCGAGTTGGGCGTCTTCGCCCCGCAGCAGATCGAGTTCGCCCGGCTGAACCTGACCTACACGGTCATGAGCAAACGCAAGCTGCTCCGGCTGGTGCAGGACCGTCACGTGCGCGGCTGGAATGACCCGCGGATGCCTACCCTCGGCGGCCTGCGGCGCCGCGGGTACACGCCGGAGGCCATCCGCGCTTTCTGCGCGCGCATCGGCGTGGCCAAGACCGAAAGCACTATCGACGTGCAGCTCCTCGAGCACTGCGTTCGCGAGCACCTTAACCGCGTGGCGCCACGGGTGATGGCCGTACTGCGCCCCCTGAAGGTGACCCTGACCAACTATCCCGAGGGCCAGGTGGAACAGCTCGACGCGGTCAACAACCCGGAAGATCCGGCGGCCGGCACGCGCAAGGTGCCGTTCTCAAAGGTGCTTTACATCGAGCGGGACGATTTCATGGAGGCCCCGCCGAAGAAGTTCTTCCGGCTGGCGCCCGGCCGCGAGGTCCGCCTGCGGTACGCGTACTTCATCCGGTGCGAGGAGGTGGTCAAGGACCCGGCCTCCGGCGAGGTGACCGAGTTGCGCTGCACCTACGACCCGGCCACGCGGGGGGGCGATGCGCCCGACGGGCGGAAGGTGAAAGCCACGCTGCACTGGGTTTCGGCGCAGCACGCGGTTCCGGCCGAGGTCCGTTTGTATGACCACCTGTTCACCCGGCCCGACCCCGACGACGTACCCGAAGGCCTCGATTTCACCGCGAACCTCAACCCGGCGTCGCTCGAGGTGCTCGACTGCTGCCAGGTGGAGCCGAGCCTTGCCGACAAGGGCCCGGAGTACCGCTGCCAGTTCGAGCGGTTGGGCTATTTCTGCGTCGATCCCGACTCGAAGCCCGGCCGGCTCGTGTTCAATCGCACGGTCACACTGAAAGACCCCTGGGCGAAGATTCAGAAGGCCAAGACGTAGCAGGATCGCAGAGTTCCCCGCGAATTCAGGCCACTCGCGAAGGGAGGGAGCGATGGAGGTCCAGGCCATTGGGGCTGTGTCGGATCGCCACCTGCAATAGTGGCAAAATGACACGATGCCGTGACTGGTTATGACAACCGCCCCCCCACGCGAGCTGGCGCCGCGGCCGGAGCGGGCCGTGTGGCACTTGCCGGGTGTGGTGCTTTCCGGCAAGCCGTGAAGCTGGGTGACCGCCTCTGGGCCATTCCCGTCGGGCAGAGCGCTCGCGTGAAACCGCGGCGCCCGGCCCGCCTACCGCTTGACCGGCTCGGGGCGGGCGAAGTCGCCCTCCAGGTCGTACGGCAGGCGCCACACCTCCGATCCGTCCCGATTCGTGAAGTACAGGTACGAGGGCGACAGTTCGTCGGCGTTGCCGTCGGCCCAGAAGGCGTAGAAGTCGGCATGGGCATTCACCGGCCGGCGCACGTAGGAGTGATTCCGCTCGCTGCCCCGGGTGACGTCGCGCTGCTTCGTCCACGTTTCGCCGCGGTCGGTGCTCCGCCAGATGGCCACCTCGCCGCCGGTGCCCCACCGCTGCGGTCCCGGCTCGGCGGGGGCGAACACCCGCCACGTGTCGCCCTCGATGTAAATCGAGCCGACGTCGTAGTTGTGCGTCGTTCGGGTCACCTCGCTGAAGTGCCATTGGCGGCCGTCCCAGCGGGCAACGGTCTGGTAGCGGGGCTCGCCCGGCGGGCCCGGCTCGTACCGCGCCGAGGTCACGTACAAGATCACCGGGTGGCCGTCGGCGTCGAGCTGCGCGTCGTTGATGTACACCAGCCGCCCCTCGGCCTCGTAGTGCCGCACCAGGGCGGGCCCGAGCGGGTCCTCCAGCGGCAGTTCCAGCGGCTTGCCGCCGGCCGTGTGCCAGGTGCGGCCCATGTCGCGCGTTTCGGCGTAGTAGAGGTTCGTCCGCCGGTCGACATTCCCGCCGGGGTGCATCATGAAGCTGGTGATGATCCGCTCGCCGAACTGGTTGCTCACCTGGTAGTGGCCCCTCATGCCGGCCAGCTTGACCGGCTCGCTCCAGGTGCGGCCGTCCTCGCTCCGTTCGAAGTACAACTCCCGCCCGCGCGTGTACTTGGTGTTCAGGTGCAGGAAGCCCTTCCCCTCGACCCACCACGGTTGCGGGTAGGTGAACTCACCCTGGTACGTGCGTTCGAAGGCGTCGGTGCTGTACGGCTCCGTGCTGCGGTAGACGAACCCCGGCCGGCTGCGCCCCCGCCCGCTGATGAACACCCAAATGTGCCCGTGCTCGTCGATGGCGATGCTGGGGTTGTCGTGCGGGTCGTCGATGCCCTGCTTATCGTGCACGATCGTGGGCCGCGGCACCACGCCCTTGCGATGATCGTAGTACGAAGCCATGCACAACAGGTACCGCTTGCCGCCGCGGCCGGCCCCGTACACGAAAAAGGTCCTCTCGGCCTCGGGCGAGTAGATGGCGATGGGCACGTGGTTGGCCGTGTAGGTGCCCAGTCCGCCGGAATACTTGTCGCCGTGTTCGCGGAACTGCCCGAGCGTGAACCAGATGCCGCGGTAGCCGTCGTCCTTTTCCGCAGCGATGATCGGGTGGCGCTCAACGCCCTCTTCGGAAGCCGCCCCATGCGCGGCCGGGTTGATCAAACCGGCCGACGTTGCCGCCAGGCACGCCAACGCCGTTATCAGGGCGAAAACCGATGGCACGTAGTGGTTCGTTCGCATCGCTGGTTGCCTCTTTCGTTCGGCGGATAGACTACGGGTGCCCCGCCGGCTGCTCCATCCGCTCGGCGGCGGCGGCCAGGGCCACCAGGTAGGGCACGGGCTCGCTGCCCAGGGCGTTCAGCACGGTGCCGCCGGCGGTGAACACGTAGGTGACGTCGTCGGGGCTGCCGTACTTCTCGACGGCCTTGCCCCCCTCGCCGCCGCCCACGTACACCTTGATGCCCGCGTCGTGCATGCGTTTGAGTTGCCCGACGAAGTTCCGGGTGCCCTCCTCGAACCGCTCGTCCTCGAACTTGCCGAACACGCCGTTGTGGAACACGACGGTCTCGGCCGCGTCGGCCCGGTGCTGTTCAATGAACTGGCCGACCGCTTCGGCGTAGCGGGCCGACGAAGCGGGCCCGACGTCGAACTGCTGGTTGCCCGGCCCGATCTGGTCGGAAACCTGGCCGTCTTGCAGCACGAAGTCGACCGGCATGACGAACTCGATGCCCTTCCGGCGGCCCTCGGCCACCATGCGTTTGGCCTGTTCGATGCGTTCGGGCGAGATGTAGAACGGCTTGCCCTGGTTTTCCGGGTTTTCCGACTCGCCCAGGTGGAATTCGCGGCCGTCGAGTTCCTCGGCCGCCTTCTTCAGCGCCACCGACAGCGAGCCGCCCGCGATGATTTGCTGAATCTTCCCGCGGTCGATCATCGCCTGCAAATCGTCCAGCTTGTCGGCCTTCAACCCGCTGAACACGACCAGTTGCGCCCCGAGGCAGTCGCGCAGCGGCCCTTCGAACTGCTCGGCGATGTACCGCCCGAGGGCCACCTTCTCCATGGCGGCGGGCACGATTACGCTCGAGCTGTCGAGGCTGCCCGCCGAGAACGCTTCGTGGATGTACACCGTCGCCACCTTCGCGGCGAACTCGTTGGCCAACTTCGTCAGGCCGGGTGTCAACTCGGGCAGGTCGCCGGGCTTCGCCTTCCATAGCGCCCGCTCGACGTCGTACTTCCGCGTGTTCTCGAGCATGCACACCGCGCCGGGCGGCGCCTGCTCGATCGCCTGCCGGACCGACTCGGAAATGGTGATCGAATCCGCATCAAGCCAATCGGCCAGCAGCGGGACCTCGCAGCCGAGAATCTCACCGAGGCGCCGGGCCACTTTGTCAAGCGACTTCTCCGGGTCGCGGCCGATGTGGCCGAAGATGATCGCCTTCCAGCCCTTTGACCGGCAGTGGTTCAACGTGGCCGCCATCGACCGCAGCCGAATGTCCCCCTCGCCGATCTTGTCCCCCGGCTTGGCGTCCACGTCGCCGCGGACGAGCACGGGCGTACCGGGCGGCAAGTCCAGGCAGTCGAGCCGTGGGATGGCCTCAAGGTACTGTTCCAGCGTGGGTTGCGGGGCGTCGGGGTCGGCGCCGAGGATGCGCCGGCACCATGGGGTCATCTGTTCCGTTGTCAGGGACATGGCGTGATCTCCATATTGCTGGTATTGGTTGCCAAAAAACACCGGCTGCACATCGCCGCCGGCCCAAACCCGGCTGCCATGCACAGCCAATCGATTGTATACGGAACCGGCCCGGTTCCGAAACGGGGGGACAGGTCCGTTTTGGTGGCCACGGAATCACTCGGGTAGGGCCTCCGGCACGTGAAGTCCGGTCGCTCGGGCTGTTCTGGCCGGCTGCCCCGTGTCCGGCGAACCCTCATCATCGGGTTTCCTGTCCGAACGAAGTTGGCGACGCGGCATTCAGGGAACGATTGCGAGAACATCGTCCTCGCGCATGATGAGAAACCGCTGGCCGTCGACCTCCACCTCGGTGCCGGCGTAGCTGCCGAACAGGACGCGGTCGCCCTCCGCCACCAGGTGCCGGGCCCGCGAGCCGTCCGCAAGCAGTTGCCCGTCGCCGATCGAAAGGACCCGGCCCTGCTTGGGCGTTTCCTGCGCGACGTCGGGCAGCACAATGCCGCCGGGCGAGACCTCCTCGGCCTCGATGCGTTTGACAACGATGTTGTCGCCCAAGGGAACAACTTTCATAACTGGAAA
>PWXP01000639.1 GCA_003561895.1 Planctomycetaceae bacterium
GGGATTGTCCCCAGCAAACGGTAATCTTTTGACTTTTTGTACGAAAAGGCCGCCGGGGCGCCACTAATCTATACGGGCTCGTCCGCTTCTAGGTGCAGCCCGCTCCAATGTAGTAGGCACACGCCGTTGTGCCGTCCCCAGGAAAAGCAGTCTGCACCTAGAAACGGAAGAGCCTCTATACGGAGGAGCATTGTACCTGATCTACAAGGAACCTTACCATGCGACTGACGCTTCGGAACATGCTGGCTCACCTGGACGGCGGCATCCCGGATCCGGAAGACGACGAGGATATTCGCAAAAGAATCGCCGAAAGCGAATTCGCCACCAACCTGATGCATCGCGTGCGCGATGTGATGCGGCGGCTCCGGATTGGCGCCCCCGGATTGGGTGCGCGCGGGCCGGGCCTGGATCCCAACACGGTGGCTGAATATCTCGACCACGTGCTCCCGGACGAGCAAGTGGCCGACTTCGAGAAGGCGTGCTTGCAGTCCGACATGGAGTTGGCCGAGGTGGCAGCCGCACATCAGGTGCTTACCTTGGCACAGGTCGAGCCGGTGGACATCGAACCGGCCGCCCGAGAACGGATGTACCGGCTGCCCGAAGTGGCCGTCGAAGCCGCAAAGACAGCGGAGGTCCGCCGGCGCGAGAAGCCGGCCGTGCCCGAGTACCTCCGCGAGCCGCCAAGGAAACGGTTGGGGCTTCGAGGCGTGGCCGTGCTGGCCCTTGCTGGCTGTGTGCTGGTGGCCGTTTGGGCGGCCACCGGGGGGTTGGCCCCGTGGGCGGAGCGGGAGGACCTCGAACCGGCGGTGCCGGAGGTGGCCGGTTTGCCCCACACGCCGGAGGAAGCCGTCGAAACCGCCCCCGACGCAGACGCGCCGGACGACCGCCCGGAACCGCAGGTGGGCATCGAACCGCCGCTGCCGGAGGAGCCGCCCGACGAAGCCGCTTCGGAGGAGGTCCCTGCGGAACCTGACCGTCCGGTGACGCCTGCCAAACCGGCACCGTTGCCTCCCGAGGTCGAGCCGATGCCGCCGGACGACGCTCGGGAGCCGGCCGCGGGGCCCGATGATGTCCCGAGTCCCGCCCCCGATGATGCGCCGGACGAAGCGCCGGAACCCGTACTGCCGCCGGCCATCGAAGCGCCGGACGATTTACTTGAAGCCGCGCCGGAATTGCCGCCGGGCGAACCGGTCGTCGAGCCTCGCCGTGATTCCGAAGCTGTGCCCGGGGTCCTCATTCCCGGTCTGCAGGAGCCGGTCGCGCCGGAGGGCCCCACACCGCCCGCAGAGAAACCTGAGCGGGCAACGGTTGGCCGCCTAGCGTCCGACCGCCAGCTCCTGCTGCAATTCAATCCGGACAAGGATAGGTGGAACCGCGTGGTGATGCAAACGGCCATCAAGCCCGAGTACCCGCTGCTGGCGCTGCCGACGTACCGGCCGGTAGTCGCCCTGACCGCCGGGTTTACCGCGCAATGGATCGGGCCGGCGCAGGCCGAACTGCATCCGATCGAAGGGGACGGCGCGCAGGTACTGGAAATTGACTATGGCCGCTTGACCATCCACACCCTCGGCCGGGCCGGAACGCAAATCCGGCTGGCCTTCGGTGGGCGGGCGGCAACGCTCACCTTCACCGAGGCGGAGTCGGGAGTAGCCGTGCACGTGGACCGAACGGCCGGGCCCGGCGATGATCCGGAACACGAAACGGCCCCCCTCCTGGCTACGCTGTGGACCACGCGGGGAAGCGCCGTCTGGCAGACGGACGGCGAGGAGCCGGTCGAGGTGGGCACCGGCGAGCGCATCCTACTGGGTTCCGCCATTGCCGAGCCGCCCGAACCGGAACCGACCGGCGCGCCCGCATGGGTGGGCGAGGACCAGACGAGCTTCCTCGACCGGCGGGCATCGGGCGTCTTGGTCGATGAGCTTCAAGCCGATCGGCCCGCCGCCCTTGTGCTGCGCGAGTTGGCGGTCGGCCACCGCCAACGCGAGGTTCGCTGGTTGGCGGTCCGCTGCCTAGGGTACCTCGGCCAGTTCGACCTGATGGTTTCGGTGCTCGATGATGAGGATTCGCGGACGGTGTGGTTCGATTCCCTCGACGAGCTTCGGGCGGCGCTGGCCCGTGATCCCCGGCTGGCCGCCGCCGTCGGCGAAGCGCTCGAAAAGCACTATGGGGCCGATGCCGAAACGCTGTACCGGATGCTGCGGGGGTACTCCGCCGACGACCTCCGCAACGGGGCGGCGGCCGCGCTGGTCGAGGGCCTGGAACACGAGCAGTTGGCCGTCCGCGTGCTGAGTTTTTGGAACTTGCGCGAGCTTACCGGGCTGGGACTGTACTACCGGCCCGAGCATCCAGCCGCCAGGCGGCAGCAGCCTGTCCAACACTGGCGCGAGCGGCTGGCCTCGGGTGAGATTGCGCGCCGGGCGGAAGAACGAGAACTGAAGTAGCCCCGGCGGTTGGAGTTCACGCTTCAGCGTGCCGTTGGAGTTCACGCTTCAGCGTGCCGTTGGAGTTCACGCTTCAGCGTGCCGTTGGAGTTCACGCTTCAGCGTGCCGTTGGAGTTCACGCTTCAGCGTCCTGAAGCCACCGCCGGCGGCCTACCAAACACGCTAAAGCGTGAACTCCCAAAGCCGGCCTACCCGTAGCGGCGCACCAGCACGGCGCTGGCCTGCGCCTGGGGGGTAACGCTCAGGTTCACGAAGCAGTCGCCCGGTGGGATGCGGCCTTCCGCGACGGTGGCCACGGGGCACTCGGGGTCCCTGGTTTCAAGGTTGAGAATGGGGAACAGGGTGCCGCGGCCGAGGGCCATCACGCTGGCGATCAACTCGACCAGGCCGGCCCCCGCGCCGAGGTTGCCCAAATGCCCTTTGAGCGTGGTCACCGGCACCTCGTCGGCATCGCCCGCCAGGGCGTCGCCGATGGCCCGGGCCTCGTCGATGTCGGCCTGCCGAGTGGCGAGGCCGTGCGCGTGGATGTGACCCAGGTGGCCGGGCTTCAGGCCGGCCGTGGCGAGCGCCCTCGCCAAAACGTTGGCCAGGGCCCGCCGGCAGTCGCCCAGGCGGTGCGGGCCGGCAACCTGGCTCGACGCCCCGGCGAGCACCTCGGCATGAATGGCGGCTCCGCGGGCCTCGGCGGCCCCGGCCTCCTCGAGCAACACGGCCCCGGCCCCTTCACCGGGCACCATGCCCGTCCGATCACGGTCGAACGGCCGGCTGGCGCGCGCCGGGCATCCGTCGGCGCGGGCCACCTCTTCCTGCTGCATGGTGTGGATGTTCTTCATCGGATGGATGCGGGTGCCGGTTGCGCCGGCGACGATGGCGTCGGCATGGCCGCGGCGGATCACTTCCAGCGCTTCCCAGACGGCCAGATTTCCAGCCGCTTCGCGCATGGTGAGCGAGTTGTTCGGGCCCCGAAAGTCGTTGAAGATGGCCAAGTGGCTGGCCGGCATGTTCGGCAGGTAGTTCAGCAGCCACAGGGGCGACATCTTCCCCAAGCCGTCGGTTCCCCACCGGTCGACGTCGAAACGGCCGGAGCTGTTGCAGCAATGAGCGATCCCGGCGATAAACTCGTCGGGTTCGCTGAGCATGTAATCGGTGCCGAAGACGATTCCCGCGCGTTCGGGATCGGCTTGGCCTGGCTGGAGCCCGGCGTCGGCGAGGGCCAGTTGGGCGGCGGCGACGCCCATTTGGGTCTCGCGGCACATGAGTTTGAGGCTCTTTCGGATCTGCTTCGTTTGACCTTTTCCCAGAGGCCCGAAATCGCCTATTTTCCCTTGGAAATCCCGGGCCTCGGCTGCACATTGCACGGTGGCGGCTTCCGGCCTGGGCGCCGAGGGAGTGGCCACGCCGCTCCGCCCCTGAACCAGCGCCTCCCACAGCGCCTCCTTGCTGTTGCCCAAGGGCGAGACCAGCCCCATTCCCGTAATCACGACACGTCGTGCTGCACTCATTCCGAATTTCTACTCAGCGTCAAGGACCTCGTCGAAGGCAATGGCGGGTTTTCCGAGCCATTATAGCACGGACTCTCCGAACGGTCTCGCATTGTAGCACGACTTTTCGGGTCGTAAACTATGCTGCGGTTTGCACGCTGAGGCGTCAACTCCAACGGCGGTACCGCGTGACCACGACAAGTCCGTTCCTGCATCGGCGGACCCTTCGCGCTACCGATGCATGCCCCCGGAGGGGGCACCTGATGGCGTCCGTGTGACGGTCGGCGCCGCCGGCCCCTTGGCCTCAATGAGCACGAGCAGTTCGGCCCGGGGTGGGCTTTTGGGCAACGGGAGCGGAATGCCCGGCACAAGCTGCATCGCCTTTGCGTCCACCGGTACCGGCAGCGGGACCGTCCCCATTCCCACCAGGAGCGCTTGCCCCACCGGCCACCGAAATCGCTCGTGGAACCGGAACTGAACCATCTGGGGCACCTCGATGGGCGTCCGCTGACGCGGCGCCGCTGCCGTTGGGGCCTCCAATTCGACCGGGATCATCCGTTCCACCTGGTCAATGTGGCACTTGATCACCGCGTCGATCAACTGGCGGTCGCTCGTCAACAGGGGGCTGAACTCGAGGCTGAACCCCTCGTCGACCGTGCCGGCTTGCGGCTCGAAGCCCTGCCACAGGTCGGCACGCAAGAGAATATCGCGGATGTACGGCCGCGTGCGCATCGCCGAGACGACCGTCGACTGGCCGTTGTCCACTTGCAACAGCGGCGAGGTGTGTTCCCGGAAGTCGTTGCGGCGCTGGAGTTCGGTCAATAGCACGGCGGCGTCTTCCCGCGGCAGCAGCCACGCGCCGACGCCCGGCGTCTGTACGGTCACCGGGCGCAGCAGCCGCTGCACCCGCATGCGCCAGCCGGGATGATCCACCGTAATAATGCGGAGGGAGAATTGCCAAGTTTCGGCCTCGCTGCTGACGAAGCGATCGACCAGATCGGCCACGACCTGCTGCATTTCCGGCGTATGGTACACGCGGAGCGTGCGGCGGGTCGCGCTGAGAATGCCCAGCGCTTCGCCGTGCCACGCTTCATAGCCGGTCTCGCGGAGGATCCAGTCGACCAGCGCCTGCTCCGGCCGCCGCGTGGTGGTCACGCGAACCGTGTATGGCGCGATGTCGTACTCCCGCCACACTTGGCCATGCTCGTTCGGCAGGCTCCCGTTGCCGCGACTCGGGGCCGCCGCTGGAGTCGATCGCGGGGTCGGCTCGGCTTCGGGCGCAGCTTCCGCTGAACTGTCCGATGCCGGTCGGACCCGCGTGTCGGCCGTTCGGGTCACCTCGGATTGGGGGGCACTAGAGTGCGCGCCGTCGGGGGGGCGCCAGTCCAGCGTCGCACCGCCCGCCGGTTCACCCGGGGGCTGCGCACCGGCGGGGCACACCAGGATCAGCCAGCACAGTATCGCGAAGAACCTCTTGGCCGACATGCTTCTGCCTCCTTGCCGAAGGGTTGGGGCACACCACTCCCAAAGTGGATAAGGTGACGAAGTATACGATATGGGCGAAATCGGGACAATACGGATGTCGGGTCGGCGGGTGCAGGGGGTGCAGGAAATCTATTGCGCGCCTTTCGGGCGGTTCAGAACGGCGTTGGAGAAACGCACTGAACCGGGTATTGTGTTGTACGATGGGGGGAAGGCACAATTTCCAGGAGGTACGCAAGATGAGCAAGGACGCTCGCAACGGAAAGCAGACATGGTCGCCAGTGGTTGCCGAAAAGGTGAAGGAACTGGCCGAGTTGATCAGGATGGAACGGTTCGGAGGGGAAGGGGTGCCCGAGGAGTTCACCTTTTCCCAGATTGAGGAGATCGGCCATCAGGTCGGGCAGATGGCGGCGGCCGAGGTCGACCGCACCCTGGTGGACAATCATCGGCAGCATTTTGTCGGCGAACACCCCTGCCCAGGGTGTGGTCGGCTGTGTATGTGTCGGGTCGCCGAACATGATTTGGCGACGCGCGACGGTCCCGTAGCCTTGCCTGAAGCGGCCTGCTATTGCCCGGATTGTCGCCGGGCTTTTTTTCCCTCAGCGTGTTTTGCTGAAGCTTGACGGACGAGGATACAGTCCGCTGGTGCTGGAGCAGATTGTTACGGTTGGTGGGACGGTGAAGTCGTACGAGATGGCGTCGATCTTGCTGAAGACATTGGCCGAAGTCGAAGTCAGCCCGCGGCATCTGAACAACTTGACCTGCATGGTGGGTGAAGAATTGGCGGAGCAGACGGAGCAGCGGACGGACGCGTACCGGACCGCGCCGCTGCCGCGGCAGCCCAATCAGCCGGAAACACCAATGGAACTGGCCACGGTGGCGTGCGATGGCGGGAGGATGCAAACTCGGTTAGCCGAGGCGGGTCCGGGCGTGCATGATGCGCATTGGCGGGAAACCAAGAACGCCGGATTTTTCCGCATGAAAACGCAGTCTCACGACGTGGATCCGCATCCCGAGTTGCCGCGTTGTTTTGCCTCGCGCGAGCATATGAGCCACCTGCTCACCGGTGTGCCGGAAGGGATGGATTCCACCGAACCGGTGACGGCAAGTGATCCGACGTCTGATTGGCGTCCGCAATCGCTTTTCCGCACGTGCCTCTCCTCGCTGAGCGATAGTGAATCGTTCGGGCCGATGATGGCAGCGGAAGCGGATGCCCGCGGCATGTTTGCTGCACAGCGACAAGCCTACCTCGGTGACGGGCAGGCATACAACTGGACAATTCAGAGAAAACACTTTCCCACGTTTGAGCCAATCGTCGATTTCATCCATCCCTTGGAATACCTCTACGAGGCGTCCCGGGCAATTCATCTTCAGGAGGACGCCGCCTGGGACGTCTTCCAAGCCTGGGCGGACAAGACGTGGCAAGGCGGCGTGGACGCGGTCGTCACCGAACTTCGCGAGAGACTTGCTGAGTTCCCCGAGCAAGAGCAGGAGCGCCGCGATGCCGTCACGA
>PWXP01000618.1 GCA_003561895.1 Planctomycetaceae bacterium
ACTGCCAGGAAGAACGGGGAAGTGCGATTGCTCCATCCGTTCAGCCGCGACATCTTCGATTCGCTCGACCCCGCCTTGCAGGAGTGGTATCTTCTGGAAACGGTGCCGGAGGCCATCCTCGGTCGCGCGGACGGTGCCGAAATCCTGGCCGCGTTCGATCAGTGGGCCGCCACCGGGGCGGCGCCCGGCGACGAACTGGCCGGCGCCCTGCTCGACCTGGCGGTGGCCCGGGGCGATTTGCCGTCGCTGCGGGAACTCGATGCGCGCACCGGGCACAAGCTGCGCGAAATCGAAGGTTGCGAGGCCCTGCTGCGCGGCGACTTCGAGCGGGCCGAACGCTGCCTGGCCGAGGCCCTGCCGGCCCCCGGCCAAAAGGGCAAACGCACGAAGGGCGCGGCGGCCCATCTGCCGGTGTTGCTCTATGGGCTGCTCTTGTTCCAGCGCGGCTCGGCCGAATCGCTGGCCCGGGCGCGGTCGCTGATCGACCTGGCCAGCAAGCGGGGCAAGAACCGGTATGCCGAGGCGCTCGAGCCGATTGCGGCGGCTGTCGCATTCCGCCAATCGCCCACGCCGCCCGGGCCCTTTGCCTCCCGGCTCGTCAAACTGGGTACTTCCTCGCTCGCCACGCTGTTGGTTGGCTATTTGCACCGCTGGCTGTTCGATGGCGACGAAGGGGCCCTGCCGGCCAGCCGCTTGACGACCGTGGCGCAGGCCTACCATAGGGCGGGTCTGGCGTGGCTGGAGGCCGAAGCGGCCGGCTTGACGGGCGGCACCACGCTGAAGACCGCCGGGGCGAAAGCCGCTAAACACGCGGAAATTCACGCCCGGCTCGGCACGGCCACCCTCGTGAATCTGGTCGAGCCGGAACCGGCGTGGCAACGCTCCCTCACCGCCATCGCGCAGCTCGCTGAAGAGCCGCCGCCCACCGCCGGGCCCGCCGAAACGCCCGCCGCGAGTGAACGGCTCATTTGGGAACTCGACGTAGCCTACGATTGGATCGCGTTGCAGCCCTTCCTCCAGAAACGCGCGGCCGGCGGCTGGACGGCGGGCCGACGGATCGCATTGCAGCGGCTCTACAGCGGATGGAACTCACCCGCCTTCGCGTTCCTCACCGACCAGGACCGGCAGGTGTGCCGGGCCCTGGAAATGCACGTCGAGCGGAACTACCGCGGTTATACCGAAACGTATTTTCGATTCGACCAGGCGCGGGCCGCGCGGGCGCTGGTCGGCCATCCCTGCCTGTTTGCCCCGGGTGATCGCCAGACGCCGCTGGAGATCGTCGAGCAACCGCCGCGGCTGGTGGTGGCGAAGCAGGGCGGCCACACCATTCGCCTGAAGCTCGACCCGGCAGTGGAAGAAGACGGAATCGAGGGTCGCCACCCCTACCGGCTGGTCCAAGACGGCCCGCGCCGGATCGTCCTGGTGTTCTATGACGAGCCGCACGTGAAGCTCCAGCGCATTCTCGGCAACATGTTGGACGTGCCCGCGGCGGCGGCCGAGCGGGTTCTGGCGTCGATCCAGAAGGTCTCCTCTCTGGTGGCCGTCCATTCGGAGATCGGCGGCGACGGGCCGGCGGCCGAAAGCGTGGCCGGCGACCCGCGGCCGCACTTGCACCTGCTGCCGTTTCAAGGCGGTTTGCGGGCCGAGTTTTTCGTGCGCCCCTTCGGCGACGACGGCCCGTTTTGCCGGCCGGGTCAGGGCGGGAGCAACGTGTTCACCAGCCTCGACGGCCGGCCGCGGACGGCCCGCCGCGACCTGCCCGCGGAGCGCGGCCGGTTGGAGACCTTGCTGGCCGACTGCCCCGCGTTGGCCGCCCAGGCCGAGGACGACGCCGCCTGCTTCCCCTCGCCCGTCGAAGCGCTCGAGGCGCTGTTGCAACTGGAAGACCAGGTGGCCGAGGACCGCGCCGTGCTGCACTGGCCGCAAGGGCAAAGCTTGCAGTTGGCGGGCCGGGCATCGGGCTCACAATTCCAGGTGCAGGTCCGCCGCGACCGCGATTGGTTCGCGGCGTCCGGGGCGTTGAAGGTCGACCACGCCCTGTCGATCGACATGATGAAGCTCATCGAACTGGTCGAGGCCAGCCCCTCCCGGTTTGTAAAGCTCGACGACGGCCGCTTCCTGGCGCTGACCGAGCAGTTGCGCCGCCGCGTGGAAGAGCTGGCCGCGTACGGCGACCGGCAAAAAAAGAAGCTGCGATTTCCGCCCGTGCGGGCCGTGGCGCTGGAAGACCTGGGCGAGAGCGTGAAACTGAAGGCCGACGCCTCGTGGACCGCATTCGTGCGGCGGATGCACAACGCCGGTGAGGTGCGGCCCGCGGTGCCGAACACGCTCCAGGCCGAACTGCGCGACTACCAGTGCGAGGGCTTCCACTGGATGGCGCGCCTGGCCGAGTGGGGCATGGGCGGCTGCCTGGCCGACGACATGGGCCTGGGCAAGACGATCGAGGCGCTGGCCCTGCTGGTGCATCGGGCGCGGGGCGGGCCGGCGCTGGTCGTGGCCCCGACCTCGGTCGGCTTCAACTGGCTGAACGAGGCGAACCGCTTCGCCCCCACGCTCAACGCCCGCCTGTTCGGCCCCGGCGACCGCGCCGCGTTCTTCCGCAACCTCGGCCCCCGCGACGTGGTCCTCTGCAGCTACGGCCTGCTGCACAGCGAAGCCGCCCGGTTTCAGGCCCAAGCCTGGCATACGGTCGTTCTGGACGAAGCCCAGGCGATCAAGAACATGGCCACTCGCCGGTCGCAGGCCGCAATGAGCCTCACCGCCGACTTCCGGCTGATCATGACCGGCACGCCGCTGGAGAATCACCTGGGGGAATTGTGGAATCTGTTCCAGTTCATCAATCCGGGGCTGCTCGGCTCGCTGGAGCATTTCCAGCAGCGTTTCGCCGTGCCCATCGAGCGGGACGGATGCCCCCTGACCCGGCGCCGGCTGAAGAAGCTGATTCAGCCGTTTCTGCTGCGGCGCACCAAGACGCAGGTGCTGGCCGAGTTGCCGCCCCGCACCGAATTGACGTTGCAGGTCGAGCCGACCGCCGAGGAGGCCGCCTTCTACGAGGCGCTCCGCCGCCGAGCCCTGGAGCGGCTGGCCGAGACGGACAACGGCCGCTCGCAGCATCTGAAGATCCTGGCCGAAATCATGCAGCTCCGGCGCGCCTGCTGCCATCCGAAGCTGGTGCTGCCCGACGCCGGCATTCCCGGCGCCAAGCTGGCGCTGTTTTCCGAAACGATCGACGAACTGCTCGACAACCACCACAAGGCGCTGGTCTTCAGCCAGTTTGTCGACCACCTGACGATCCTGCGCGAGGAGCTGGACCGCAAGGGCGTATCGTACCAGTACCTCGACGGCAGCACGTCGGCGGACCAGCGGAAAAAGCGGATCGAATCCTTCCAATCGGGCGAGGGCGAGGTGTTCCTGATCAGCCTGAAGGCGGGCGGGCTGGGGCTGAACCTCACCGCGGCCGACTATGTACTGCACATGGACCCCTGGTGGAACCCCGCCGTGGAAGACCAGGCCTCGGACCGCGCCCACCGCCTGGGCCAGCAGCGCCCGGTGACCATCTACCGCCTCATCACCAAGGGCACCATCGAGGAACGCATTACCGAGCTGCACGCCAGCAAGCGCGACCTGGCCGACAGCCTCCTCGAAGGCGCCGATCTCAGCAGCAAACTGACCGCCGAGCAACTGCTGAAGTTGATTCGGGAGTAGCCGGAGCCGGCTGCCTTAAATCGGAAGCTCAGGTCCGTCAGCGGGAGCTTCATGCCCTCGTCGGGCACCTTGGTGTGGAAGTGCAGTTGAATTCCCTCGGCGGGCTGCACTTGCAGGACCAGCCGGTTCGCCTCGTGTTGCGTGTAGGGGCCCAGGTCGAACAGCATGTGCGGCGCCCTGCGGAACTGGATGACCACCTGGGTGGTCTGGCACGACATGGCCTCCCCGCTGCGCAGGAAGAACGGCACGCCCTGCCACCGCCAACTGTCGACGTACAGCTTCACCGCGCCGAAGGTAGCCGTCTCGCTTTCCGGCGGCACGCCCGCCTCGTCGCGGTACTTGCGGTACTGGCCGCTGAGGCATGGCCGTTGTTCCAACGCCTCCCTGTTTTTCCGCCGGACGAAGGGGACCCTCCTCTCGCGCAGTGGGAGTTGACGCTTTCGCGTGAACTCCCACTGCGAGCCCGTTGCTGTACTCTCTAGAACCACGCGGCGGTGAATCCGCCGTCGACGTTCACGTGCGTCCCCGTGATGAACCCCCCCGCGTTCTCCGAAACCAGCAGAAGCAGGGCGCCGACCAACTCATCCGGCTCGCCGAAGCGGCGCATCGACGTACCCCGCATGATGTGGTCGATCCGGTCAGGGTCCAACAGTTTCCGGTTCTGCTCGGCCGGGAAGAAGCCCGGGCAGAGGGCGTTCACTCGCACGTTCTTGACGGCCAGTTCGTCGGCGACGTTGCGGGTCAGGTTCAGCACGCCGGCCTTCGACGCGGAATAGGCGAACACCCGCGACAGGGGCAGGTGCGAGGGCACGCTGCCGATGTTCACGATCGCGCCGCCGCCGGCATCGACCATGTGGGCCCCAAACACCTGGCAGGCCTCAAACACGGCCTTCAGGTTGATGGCCATCACCCGGTCCCACTGGTCGGCCGAGTGCTCCAGGAACGGGCTACCGTGGTTCACGCCGGCGCAGTTGACCAGGATGTCGACCCGGCCGGAAACCTTCTTCCCCTCGGCCAGCAGGTTTTCCAGCGACTCCCGCCGCGTGACGTCGACGAGGCAGGAACTCGCCTTCCCGGAGGCGGCCTCGACCTCGGCCACGCGCTCGCGGCACAACCGGTCGTCGACGTCGGCCACTACGACGTGCGCGCCGGCGCCGGCCAGGGCGCGCACCAGCGCGCCGCCCAATACGCCGCCGCCGCCGATGACCACGGCCGTCTTCCCGTCGAGCCCGAACATGTGTTGCAAGTATTCCGCAGACATGAATCTCTCCTTAAAGCTTTCACGAGGGGACTGTCCCAATTTTCGCGTCGGAAATGACGTTTTTCCCTCAGTAACGGTCTGTCGCCGCGAAAATGGGACTGTCCCCTTTGCCTGGTACTATCGTCGAAGCTGAAGCCATTCGGTGTGGAAGGGGCCCTCGCCCGGCTTGTCGACCCGGTGGTACGTGTGCGCCCCGAAATAATCGCGCTGGGCCTGCAAGAGGTTGGCGGGCAGGCGCTCACTGCGGTATCCGTCGTAGTAGGCCAGGGCCGTAGCGAAGGCGGGCGTGGGAATGCCCAGCCGCACGGCGGTGGTCACCACGTGGCGCCACGCGGTTTGGGACTTCCGCACGGCCGACTTGAAGTACGGGTTCAGCAGCAGGTTCTCCAGGTTCGGGTCCTTGTCGAACGCCTCTTTGATGCGCTGGAGGAATACGGCGCGGATGATGCACCCACCCCGCCACAGGAGAGCGATGGAACCGAACTCCAGCGGCCAGTCGTGCTCCTTGGCCGCCGCCTGCAGTTGGACGAACCCCTGGGCGTAGCTGCAGATCTTCGAGGCGTACAACGCCTGCCGGATTTCCTCGATGAACTTCTCGCGGTCGCCGCGGAACTTGGCCGCGGGGCCCTTCAGCGCCTTGCTCGCCCGAACCCGGGCGTCCTTCATGGCCGAAAGGCAGCGGGCGTACCCCGCCTCGGTCACCAGGGTGCTCGGCACGCCAAGGTCCAGTGCCAGTTGGCTCATCCACTTGCCGGTCCCCTTGGCGCCGGCCGTGTCGAGAATCTTATCGACCAGGTGTCCGTCGCCCTCGGGGTCCTTCACGCTGAAGATGTCGCGGGTAATCTCGATCAGGTAGCTGTCCAGGTCGCCGCGGTTCCACTCGGCGAAGACGTCGTAGAGTTCCTCGTTGCTGAGCCCCAGCGCGTTGCGGAGCATCCAGTAGGCCTCGCAGATAAGCTGCATGTCGCCGTACTCGATGCCGTTGTGCACCATCTTCACGTAGTGGCCGGCGCCGCGCGGGCCGATCCACTCGCAGCAGGGGATGTCGTTGTTCGGGCCCACCTTGGCCGCGATGGCCTGGAAGATGGGCTTTACGTGGGGCCAGGCGTCGGGGCTTCCGCCGGGCATGATGCTGGGCCCCTTCAGTGCGCCCTCCTCGCCCCCCGACACGCCGGTGCCGATGTACCGCAGGCCCTTCGACTCGACGTACTGCGTGCGCCGCTCCGTCTCGCTGAAATGTGTGTTGCCGCCGTCAATAATAATGTCGCCCGGCGAAAGGAAGGGAATGAGCTGCTCGATGAAGTCGTCGACCGCCGGCCCCGCCTTCACCATGAGCATCACTTTGCGCGGCGTCGCGAGGCTTTCGACCAGCTCCTCCAGCGAATGCGTGCCGACGAAGTTCTTTCCCGCGGCCCGGCCCGCTAGAAAATCGTCGACCTTGCTCACCGTGCGGTTGAACACGGCCACGCTAAACCCGCGACTCTCCACGTTCAGGGCGAGGTTTTCGCCCATCACGGCCAGTCCAATCAGTCCGAAATCGCATTTTTTGTCGGCCATAGTCGTCAGCTACTCCTATTCGTTATAGGTGAAATGTGAGTTAGTATTGTTTGTTCCATTACCCCAAAAGTACCAAGCACGCTCCGCCATGCCGTCTGCCGCACCGCGCCTTCTCGACGGGCAGGGCTGCATTTTATCGGGCCGCGCCCCAACGGACAAGCAGGGGTCGAGCCCCGCCGCCGCCACCCCCCCCGATAGGACGGGGCGCGTCGCCTTCCACGTGAAGCGGTGATACAAGAGCAAGCCCGGATTATTCATCTACGTGGGTCAAGGTCGCGTCATTCGATGGTGGGGCTTCACAAGCCGCAGCCGAGCCTATTTCCAACCCGCCGGCCTGGAAGTACGCCGGTCATAGCGACCGATGCCCCACCAAGGAAGCGGCTTGTTTGACC